>NZ_CANLZC010000163.1 GCF_947495455.1 uncultured Shewanella sp.
CCCGAGCAGTCAAACGAAGACCACAGCGATATGCTAGAAATAAAAAATGCCAATAAGCTTAACTTACTGGCATTAGCACAGAAGAGGCGTGTTTTAGTGCATTTGAGCAAGCGATTAGCCAGAAATCATGGGTGATAGTGCCGTTATGGAAGCCGCAGTTTTTACACTATAAACATCAGATCCGTGAATTACTTGAGCCTAAAGGCTTGTTAGGTGGAATGGATAAAGCGGTCTTACTCTTGAGAGACGATAAAAAAGCATTATTTACATCGGCGCAATTAGAGCTGCTCAATAGATGCTATTTTTCAAATGATATTATTGCCGCACTGGATTATCAAGTGAGCCGTGAGAATAAGCCCATCGATGAAGTCACTAAGCTGTGGTTAGCTCAAAATAAGGCGGAACTGAATCAATTTTGACTGAATAAGTGACAATGCTTATTGGTTAGAGTGTTAATCGTTTGGTACTTTACATTTGGTGCCTTGTGTTTAGTGCCTTGTGTTTAGTACTTTGCGTTTGGTATTGCCCATTACCACCCTATTTGTTTCAAATTATTAAAATTAAATTGATTGCAAGGTATTGTTTGTGTTAAAAGTTGTAAATTTGCTTCTATAGGGAAAGTATGGCTGTTTTAGATATTTTGACTGCGCCGGATTTAAGGTTGAAATCGGTGGCGAAAACTGTGGTTGATTTTGAATCAATTCAAGCGTTAATCGATGACATGCTTGAGACGCTTTATGCCACCAGTAATGGTATTGGTTTAGCGGCAACCCAAGTAGGGCGTAGTGAAGCGATAGTGATCATTGATATATCCCAGCAGCGAAATGAGCCACTGATTTTAGTCAATCCTAAGGTGGTCAGTGGCAAAGGCAAAAGAATGGGGCAAGAGGGCTGCTTATCCGTGCCGAATTTTTATGCGGATGTAGAGCGCTTTTCCGTCGTTACTGTCACAGCCCAGAATCGTTTTGGTCAGGAGATATCTGTTGAGAGTGATGATTTTCTAGCGATTGTGGTGCAACATGAAATCGATCATCTTAATGGCAATTTGTTTATTGATTATTTATCCCCTCTGAAGCGTCAAAGAGCCATTAACAAAGTGGTGAAACGGCTAAAAAAAGCCAGCTAAGGTAAATGTCATAGGCTGATGATTGCCATCTTTTTTCCATACTAGCTCGGACTGTCATTAGTCGCTATATCAGCCGTTATTCATGTGTGAGAATGGAATAACTGTTGGGAAAACGGCGCGAAAATACATTTTCGCGCCGTTTTTGATGGCAAGGGGCATTATAGGCAGAGGATTTGTCCTGCGACTATGCAGTCAGCACCCGAGCTACCATCAGTTTCATAGCAGGCAACCGTGGTTTCGTTGACATAACTGGGTATGAGGTGATTATGGCTGACTTCTTCACTGGCGCTGACGTCCTCTATCATACATAGCCCCCTGAGATCGTCAGGGTCTACACTTCCACATGTATTAGGTTCTGGATTTTCGCAATCTTCTTCTTTTCGTATGACCATGTGATTCCATTGTATGTTATCAATGACTTCTCTTTGGTAATGCGTATCAAGGCTTTCTCCACTACAGCCATAACAAGGATTAGTAGTATCTGAATTGCCAGAATAACCGACGAACATAAAATCATCTAAGTTGCAGGCCGCACGGATCGAGGCGTTGATTTTATCGGCGGGGCATTGACGGTCGCATTCAACACCGCTGTAACCACCATGCTCACTACCAACGGGGCCGTTAACAAAACATTCAAACTCTTTCAATTCTGCTACTGCATCGGTGCGAAATTCGGTGACATTGATATTGGCGTAAACGGTCGCAGCTTCCTTTAGCTGGTCATTTTCTGCTAGGCTGCTGTCACCAAGACTGATGACTTCTTGAGGGGAGGCATGTAAAAATTGATTATAAATAATGGTATTGACCATAGCATTATCTTGTTGAGTGATTGTACTTGTGTGTGTGACGCTGGTGGGTGTCTGGTCGTTGCAATAACCTTGCTGATAGTCGATAGCATTCATCTGAATAGACGGGTGATTACTGATATTTTTTAGAGTGAAGTAATTGGCTTCGATGTGATTTAAATGGGTTGTTTGACCATGAAGGTTATTGTGTTGACCGCAATGACGATAGAGGTAAATGCCGCCATTATCATTTAGGGTAAAGTAGTTATTTTTTATTGTGTTATTTGCAGAGCCATTTAATGTCATCAGGTGTTGTTTGGTCTCGACATGAATATGATTATCCTTGATGGTATTAAAATTGGTCTCAGTATCAAGAGATAAAGCAACGGTGTCGGATAGTCCATGTAAGTTCCCATGGCTTAAAGTGACATGATTCACTCCAGGTGAGAGGTGGAGCAGGGGGCGCGATATGCCTTTGATATCGATATTGTTCAGCATGATGTGGCGAGGGGATGCTTCATTTAGGCGCTGGGTGTGATCGGCACTGAATGAGGATACTTGAATATGGTTATCTTTCGCGTTAATGCCCATACCACTCATGCGAATACTGCCTTTGATTCGGCAATTTTCGATATTAATATGTTGAGGAGCAGACCAAGTATTATCTGCTTTTTTAACGGATTGAATAATAATAGTGTCATCAGTTTTGGCTGAAAAAATACCCGCATCAATGCCCACAGTGAGATCAATGAGTGCATTGTTGCAGTTAAGACTTGTGTTTGATGCGGTTTCGCCTTCAAACAATATTTTTTTGGTTATCACATCATCACTGTTTAATGTTAAATGACAATCTAAGGTAACAGTATGATTATCTTTAGTGATAGGACTGAGTATGGTGGATTTTTTCTCTTCAGAGCAGATGTTCTCCGACGCCATGGCGGAGGTTAGCAATAATGGCGGGATGATGGCAGTGGCTAGTAATAGCCTATTTATTAAGGGCTTATTTATTAAGAGCATAGAAAATCCTTTTAAGTTAATTGAGCAATGAGCTTAAGTGATTAGGTGTGGTTTAATAGAAAGAAAACTTAACACTAGTTTTATAGTTGCTGTTTTTAAAGTGTCAATGTTTTATCGGTAAATGAATGGACTGAAATGAAAAGTGAAAAATAAATTTAAGGATATTGAGTGATGTTTGGGCCTATTTTTGCCAGTTAACACCATTGGCGTGTTTTATTACCAATGGTGTTACCAGCTAAAAATGATTACAAACAAATTTGCTGACCGAGTATGTGGCAATCGCCACCATTTTGATCATGCTCCTTACACCCGATAAAGGTTTGGTTGTGATAACTGGGATAAGTGTGATTATGGCTGTTCTCAAGATAGTTAGATGTTTCATGTACAAGACATTCACTGTCGGGGAGTGTATCACTTTCACGTATGATATCCATATGCCCCCAAAGAGGTAAGTCTGAAAGTGAAACAGAGCCCCATTCTAGGTTGCACGCCGCTCTAACGGCTGCACTGATTTTGTTATCTGGACAGGTGGCATATTTATAACAACCGTAACTATCTGTTTCAATTTGGCATTCAAACTCTACAATTTCAGGTTCGAGATCGTGCTTAAAAGATGACACTCGAAAATTCGCATAAACAGAAGCTTCGTTTAAGGCTTCATCATTATCAGAACCAAAGCGAATAAGTTCATGGGGTTCTGCGTTTAAAAATTGATTATACATGACAGTATTGCCTTCAGTATTATCAAGATTATCTGTAGAGCTAGTTTGTTTGAGTTTGATATTATCGTCATCAATACAATAGCTTTGTTCACCATTGTTGGCGCCAATATTAAGTGCAGACTTATCATTTAGATAATTGTTATAAAGAAAGTAATTATTGCTAATACTATTAAAACTGGCGGTTTGATGACGTACCATACCGCCTTCGCCACAATTTCTAAAAAGATAAATACCGCCGGTATTATTTGCAAATAAATAGTTGTATTTAATAGTGTTATATGCAGAACCATCGAGCGCAACCATATATTCTGATGTGTTGACGGCAATGGTGTTTTCTAAAATTTTGTGGTAGTTAGATTCAGCATCTAAATATAAGGCGACAGTCTCAGATGAGCCATGGAGATAAGATTGCTGCAACGTGACTCGATTAACGCCTGGTGATAGATAAAGGGCTGGACGGTGTAAGGCTTCAATTTCAAGGTTTTTTAATAAAATATTACTGGGCGCGTAAGCATTACTTCTTGCTGTATGTCCGGCAGTTAATGATGACATTGTTAAATCATCTGTAAAATCATTATCATCCATGCCGGTGATGCGAATACTGCCCATTATTCGGCAACCATGAATGGCAATATTTTCAGGAACAGACCAAGTGTCTTTGTCTTTGAATGACTGAATATTAATGGTATCGTCATCGGTTAATGAAAATATTCCCGCTCTAATACCGACGTTAAAATCAATTTTGGCATTATTACAGTTCAAGCTTGTATTGGATGCACTTTCACCTTCAAAATACACTTTCTTGGTAATGACATCAGTACTTTTCAGTGATACATCACAATCAATTGTCACACTGGGCCGTATTTCAGAGACGCGTTCTAATATCTCTGCTTTTTTCATGTCGGTACAAGTATTTGCACCATGTACTGGTAGATTAAATAGGCTGGTTATGATAAATATTGAAAACAACATGCTATTTTTACGGCACATATTAAGTCCTTTTTATCTTGATGAGTGAAGTGTTTTATTGAATAAAGTCAAACTCCTATTCCTTTATTCTGACTGAATTTTCCGTATTCGATTTCAGTAGTATAAAAAACACGCCAAAAAACTTGAGGGAAGTGTTTTTTGGCTTGAATTGTCATAATGTAAAGGTTTGATGAAATTTATAAGCAAATTTGTTGACCTAGCACATGGCAATCACCGCCGTTTTTGTCATGTTCTTTACAGCCAATATAGGTTTGATTTTCATAGCTTGGATAGACGTGAGAATGACTTTCTTCCAGATAACTGGACACTTCATGAACAAGGCATTCACTGTCAGGTAGTGTGTCGCTTTGCCTGATAATGTCTAAGTGACCCCAATTCGGTAGATCGTCTTTGGTGACTGTTCCCCATTCTATATTGCATGCTGCCCGTATGTCGGCACTGATTTTGTCGTCTGGGCAGCTGATATATTGATAGCAACCTTCACTGTTATGTTCTATTTGGCATTCAAAGTCTGTGATTTCAGGATCGATATCTTCTTTAAATGAAGAGACTCGAAAATTAGCATAAGTAGAAGCTTCGTTGAATGCTTCATCATCGCTGTGAGTACCAAAGCGTATGAGCTCATGGGGATTGACGTTTAAAAATTGATTATAAGTCACCGTATTATGTTCGGCATTATCATTGTTATCTGTTGAGCTGGTATTATTTAGAGCAACACTATCGTCATCTGAGCAATAATCTTGTTGGCCATTGCTTGAACTGATATAAATGGCTGGATGATCAAAGGGGTCATCATTATAACTGAAAAAATTATTTTTAATTTGATTAAAGCTTGATGTTTGATGGTGAACTGTCCCTCCTTCTCCGCAGTTACGGTAAAGATAGATCCCTCCATTATTATTTAATAAAAAATGGTTGTTTTTTAGTTTATTACGTGAAGAACCATCGATTGAAATCATGTTTTTAGCGGTATTAACATTAATCGTATTCTCAGTGATCTCATTATAATTCGATTCCGCATCTAGATACATGGCGACGGAGTTTGATATGCCATGTAGATTGGAATATTTCAGTTCTACTCGATTGACACCAGGTGATAGGTAAAGAGGAGGGCGAGCTAATGCTTTAATGTCAAGATTTTCTAGCAGGATGTGATGAGGAGCGGCATGGTTAGCTCTTTCCGTATGGCCTTGGTTTAATGATGAGTTTTTGACTTCATCACCCATTGCGGTACTCGCCATACCACTTAATCGAATACTGCCGATAATATTACAGTTTTTAATGGTGATATTTTGGGGGACTGACCAATGATTATTGTTTTCTTTCAATGATTGAATGACAATGGCATCATCATTTTCTGCTGAAAAGATCCCTTTTTCAATGCCGACGCTGAGATCGATTACTCCATTATTACAATTGATTTTTGTGTTAGAGGCGTTTTCACCTTCTAATAGTATTTTCTTGGTAATGATATCGTCATCAGTAAGGTTTAAATGGCAGTCTATTGATACCGAATGGTTATTTTCACTAACGGTCTCAGTAATTTCAGATTTCTTATTTTCAGAGCATGTTTCTTGAGCGTAAAGTGGAAAAAATAAAGTAGGGGTTATCAATATTGGGAGTAATAATCTATGTATAATCTTCATAATAAATCCTTTTAAATATGTTCTGTGGCAGAATTCATTGATAGTCGATCCATAAATGATAACTATGCTGAATAGAGATCTTTATAGTTGCTGTATCGAACGTGTCAATTTTTGAGGGATTAAAAGTGAAAATGCAGAAGTGATTATAAAAGGTTGACATATTAATATTTTATGTTTTCCTCTCTTTAAATGGAGTGCCTTTAATAATGAAGGGAAAGGTTTTTTTAATTAATTTCACTTTGAGTTTTATCATATTTTACAAATGTTATATTTTTTTATATTTTTTTATTATTAACATTGAAAATTAAAATCTAATAAGCGTAACGAACTCAATATTATTGAACTGCAAGTATATCTATTATTCTTAGTTTCTCTCAGCTTTAGTGTTGAGGTTTGGTTTTAAGGGAAATAAGGCCGCATTTATACGATACACTATGATTAATGAAAGCATGCTATTTTCAGTTGAAGTAATAAAGCGTTTAAAGGGGGGGGGAATGATTTTATTACTGGATTTTGATGGGGTGATTATTGATTCTGAAAGAGATAAATTACAAGCATCTATTCTTTCTCTTGAATGGCTGAAATTAAAGTATCAGCTTTCTTATACGATAGACGAACATGCCCTTTTTAATGCGGTTCATGGCAATGGTGCTGAAGCGACATTGAAAGAAATATGTGCATTATATCCCGAATTATTGCCTTTTAAGGCTGAATTAGTTGAAGAAGCGACACAGTTTTATACTCAGTTACTTCAACAGCCTAAGTTTATTCAAGATACGATTACCTCTATTAAGTTAATACTTGATTTTTCCATTAGAATATGTGTGATAACCAATAGTCATGAAGATTTAGTTAAAGAGCTATTATTTCAAGTGGGATTGCAAGATAAACTGGATGTTTTTTCTGCAAAGCGGTTAGGTTATGCTAAGCCCGATCCTCGTTTTTATGATGCACTCATGGCGATAGTAGGAGGGGAAAGAAAAGACTGCATAGTAGTTGAAGATTCTGCTGTAGGTATAGAAGCGGGTAAAAAGTCAGGAATGAAAGTGGTTGCTTTACACCGAAATGTTGCATATGAAACAGAATCTCAGGATTTTATGCCTGATATTGGTGAAGATGCTGATGAAGTGGTTAATTTATTGTCTCAAAGCCAGATGATACATCAAGCCATTCAGCAATATGCATTGAGTGGGACGAGTCCAAGCGGAAATCATATCAAGTCGATTGACTTATTGACCCTTGACGATACAGAAAAGCAAACGCTCATTGAACAAACTTTCCAGTTATATCAAATGTGTTTTCAAGCTTAAAGATCCCCTCATATTTTTATTCTAAATAATCCCGAAGACATTGCGATAAATAAGATGGTTCTTCATATAAC
>NZ_CANLZC010000164.1 GCF_947495455.1 uncultured Shewanella sp.
ATAAATAGGCATGTAGTGGTACAGTAAATTTGGCCACCTAGTATGAGGTGATGTCACTCACCTCATAAGTAAATAGGTGCCATTATGATCGTCAAAATACGTTAATATTATTATAGATTACAGTTATCACAATATAAATAGGCGCCATTCGGATCGTCAAAAGAGGCGAAAGTATTGACCATATCTTGCCATTTTGACATTAAGGCATTGACCACAGGGCTTTGAGATTGTGTTTGTTGCAAGGGCAGGTAAACCGCAGCAGTGGCAAAGATATCTTGTATTATTTGTTCCTGCGGGCTGAGTTCTTGTTCAATAAGTTTGGTATCAAATTGTTTTAACTTAGCCATTTCTGCCGCTTTTTGAATAGCTTGTGGCATATCCCCTATGGCGTCGACTAAGCCAAGTTTCAGGGCTTGGTTTCCTGTCCACACTCTGCCTTGAGCAATTTTGTCAACGGCTTGTTTTGTCATATCACGACCATTGGCAACAATGGAAATAAAGTTGTCGTACCCATGTTCAATGGTCCGCTGCATCACAGTACTGAAGGCAGGGGTTAAATCGCGGGTAACACTAAAGCCTGCCCAAGGTGAGGTGCCGACCCCATCGGTGTAAATACCTAAATCAGCCAATGAGTCTTTAAAAGTCGGGATGAGTCCAAAAATACCAATGGAACCCGTTAATGTGGTGGGAGTGGCAAAGATATAATCGGCATCGGCTGAGATCCAGTATCCTCCTGATGCGGCGTAACTGCCCATACTCACAATAATAGGTTTATTTGCGGCTTTAATGGCCAGCACTTCTTGGCGAATTTGCTCTGAAGCAAAGGCGCTGCCCCCTGGACTGTCGACTCTTAATACAATGGCTTTGACATCTTTATCAAAGCGGGCTTTTCTCAGTAGTTTTGAGGTACTTTCGCCGCCAATATCCCCGCTGGGTTGATTGCCGTTGAGTATGTTGCCTTTAGCCACAATAATCGCGACTTTGTTCGTCTCTGTTGGCTGAGTATTCGCTTTTGCAATGGGCAGGTAATCATAGAAGCTGATTTGTTTATAGCTGTTGCCTTGACTGGCTTTACCCACAGTATCCACCATGGCAAGCCTAAAGGCTTCAGCGGTACTGAGACTATCCACCAAATGCTGATTTAAGGCCAATTGAGCCATATCGTTATTGGCTTTATTCAATTGAATTAAGTATTGTTCTGGCGATAGCACTAATTGGTTTGGCTCAAGGTTACGATTGAAGGCGACCACCTTGCTGTAACTTTCCCATAAGTTATTCAATAAGCTCAAATTGGCTTCTTTTGCAGCCGCAGACATATCATCACGAATAAAGGGCTCGACAGCCGATTTAAAGGTCCCCACTCGAAACACATTCATTTTTATGTGGAGTTTATCGAGTGCCGATTGGAAATATTGGCGATAACGGCCCATGCCTTCAATGGAGACCGAACCTTGGGGGTTTAAATAGACAGTGTCTGCAAAACTGGCTAGAAAATATTGATTTTGATCGTAGCTGTTGGCGTGAGCAATGATAGGTTTACCTGAGGTCTTAAAGGCGGTGAGCGCATTGCCAATGGATTCAAGTTTGCTCAAACCTGCGTTTTGTAACTGGTCTAAATCGAGGATCAGTGCGCTGATATCATTATCATTTGCGGCGCTGTTGATCACTTTAATGACATTAGACAATAAAATTTCATTATCCCTGCTGTTTTTTCTTTCGCTATCCATAATGGCTTCAAGCGGTGCGACGGGCTTTTTCTGCTCAACTATGTTGCCAGATAAGTTCAGTACTAAGGCGGAGCCTTTTTCTAGATTCACCTTGTCTTCTTTACTCAGTCCGATCAGTAGTGCGATCAGTAATCCGAAAAAAATGACATTGAGAAAAAGTTTGCGAATACCGTTTAGGGTATTCCAGAGAACACAAAATATTTTTTTTAAAAATGAAGGTTTAGCGGACATTTGCCACTCCTTTATGACGAAATTGACGTCATGTTAACTGAAATAATACCCAGATGGAAAACCCAATTAAAAACAGATGATTCTTTTCCCTTATTGAGCTTAGTACAGACTCGAGGTATGCTGAATTAAATCATTTGTTTAAAAAGGATGTTTGAATGTCGTTTCCGCATTTATTAGAACCTTTAAATTTAGGCCATACTCAATTGAAAAATAGAGTATTAATGGGCTCCATGCATACAGGTTTAGAAGAAGAAAAGGGCGGTTTTGAAAAGTTAGCGGCTTTTTATAAAGAACGCGCTGCTGGCGGAGTCGGACTGATTGTGACAGGGGGGATTTCGCCAAATTTACGAGGGCGACTGGCACCGAATGCCTGTCAACTCAGTTTCCCCTGGCAAGTGAAAAAACATACCCTTGTCACTCAGGCTGTCCACGAGGCCGGTGGCAAAATTTGTATGCAATTACTGCATGCAGGGCGCTATGGTTATCATCCTTTTTCGCAAGCCCCCAGCAAAGTGAAATCCCCTATTACCCCTTTTACACCTAGCGAGATGTCAGCAAGGCAAGTAAAAGGCACCATTAAAGACTATGCAACCAGTGCAGCCTTGGCGAAAAAGGCGGGCTATGATGGCGTTGAGGTAATGGGCTCAGAAGGTTATCTCATTAATCAATTTGTCAGTAGCCGAACGAACCAACGCACCGATGAATGGGGTGGCACCTTTGATAATCGCGCGAAATTTCCCCTTGAGATCGTTCGCAGCATTCGTGAAAAAGTGGGCAATGATTTTATCATTATCTTTCGTTTATCTATGTTGGATTTGGTGGAAAACGGCTCAACATGGGATGAAGTGGTGCAATTGGCCAAAGCCTTGGCGGCCGCTGGCGTATCGATTTTAAATACTGGCATTGGTTGGCATGAGGCCCGCGTGCCTACGATTGCGACAAGTGTGCCACGAGGCGCTTTTGCTTGGGTGACCGAACGACTTAAAAAAGAAGTGTCATTGCCTTTAGTCGCCACGAACCGCATTAATACACCAGAAATTGCAGAAGGCATTATTGCATCGGGTCAAGCGGACATGGTGTCTATGGCGCGGCCATTTTTGGCTGATCCCGACTTTGTTAATAAAGCCGCTGCCAATACACCTGAGCTGATTAATACTTGTATTGGCTGTAATCAGGCATGTCTTGATCACACTTTCTCATTAAAGCGCGCCACCTGTTTAGTCAATCCTCGTGCCTGTTATGAAACAGAGATGAATTTTACGCCAACCAGTCATAAGAAACGCATTGCGGTGATGGGTGCAGGGCCTGCAGGCATGGCGTTTTCTGTGTATGCTGCCAGTCGCGGCCATAAGGTGGTGCTGTTTGAAGCAAAATCTGAGGTGGGCGGGCAGTTTAATTTGGCTCGTAAAATTCCGGGCAAGGAAGAATTTGATGAAACCATTCGCTATTTTCTTGAGCAAATAAAATTACATCAGGTGGACTTAAGGCTTAATACACGCTTGGATGCCTCTGTGGTGCGCGATGAAGCCTTTGATGAAATTGTCATGGCATCAGGGGTATTGCCAAGAGAAGTTGATTTGCCTGGCTTTGACTCGCCTAAAGTGCTGGATTACCAGCAAGTGCTCACTGGGCAAGTGACCGTAGGTGACAAAGTGGCGCTTATTGGTGCAGGGGGCATAGGCTTTGATATGGCGCATTTTTTGAGCGAAGAAGAGTCCAGTACCTTAGATTTAAATAAATGGCTTAAGCAGTGGGGCATAGATAAAAGCTATCAAGCTCGGGGCGGCCTAATGAGCCCTCAAAAAGAAGCGCCTCATAAACAGCTTTATCTATTGCAGCGTAAAACCAGCAAGATGGGCAAAGGCCTTGGGCGAACCACAGGTTGGATCCACCGCTTAGTGTTAAAGCAACACCAAGTTATTCAAAAAACCGGTGTCAGCTATGAAAAGTTTGATGATCAAGGCTTGCATATCAGCATCGATGGCCAGAGCGAAGTGCTTGATGTGGATAATGTGGTGTTATGCGCCGGACAAGTCTCAAATCGAACCTTACTGGAAGAAATGCAATCCACAGGACTGCCAGTGCATATGATCGGCGGCGTGGATGTGGCTGCCGAGCTCGATGCCAAGCGAGCCATTAGGCAAGGGGCCGAGCTGGCCATTAAATTGTAGCGATCAAACTTTAGCGTAAACGGTAACGTTTAATTTTGAATTCAGTGTCGGTTTACTGGTTATGGCTAGCTTGAGGAATTAAGTTAGCCTTTATTGTTATTCATTGCTACCGCAGGTTTTTGTGCAAGTAATTCTCGGGACGTTGTAGACCTATCTGACCTGCATGGATAGCAGGAAATGCCTTAAAATGTCGGGAACAGCTTTGCATGATCGGTGACAGGGCCATGGGCGCTCTGCGATTTCAAATGACATCCTTGTCTAAAGGCCAGCCAAATAAAATACATCCGTATATAAAAGCCAGCTTAACATCCCTGTTTCCCGTTCATTGACTCATGGCGTGGCCATATTCACCCTGTTTGTCGCTCATAGCAGCCATTTTATGGCTTCGCCCTGAAACCGAAACTAGCAGATGCATCTACACGGGGATTTAAAAGCGAAAATCAACAGAAAAAAGAAAAGATAAATGCAGGGTGTTTCTTTGAATTGGGTTTGTTGGCTGACTAAGGGTGATGACTTTTGAACAAGTATTGTGAGCAGGATCAATAGATAACACTCCATACTAAACATTTTGTTTACAAATGTATTATTGCAATGGTATTTTGCTTGGCTAGCGTAAAGTGGCTGGATTAGCAGTGTACTCTGGCTTAGTGATTGGTTTAAAAAAACTGTTTCAAAGAATTGGCGGTTTGGAAGATTATCCTGCTGTTGAATAAGTTGTTAGCAGGCGCAAGATAACGGAGATAAAAATGGACTTTATTGAAATATTAGGATTAGGGTTAATCCTTGGGCCGATTAAAGAATTAGTTGATTCTATGCACCAATCAAAAACTTTAACTTTAATGGTTGTTGTAGGTCTTACTTTTATGATTGGTTTTGCTTTATTTTTAGTGAAAATAGCAGAGATGCAGTAGCCAACAATCGAGTTACTGCCAGCTAACAAGCAAATTAATCAGGAGAAAAAACAGTTGGCTGTTTTCGTTCCTCAACATTTTAGCCAACAATTTTTTCCCATTATTAGGGCGTTAAGAGCCACAAGGAAAGAGTGTGCCAAAACTGAAATTTTTTATATTAATAATATTTTCATCAGTATTACTGCTAATGTCGCTATATTTTGTGAACTTTAATATATTCAGTATCCCCTTTCTATCTGGAACCCAGTCTGAATGGGCTAATTTTGGCTCTTACATCGGCGGAACCTTAGGCCCACTCTTGGCGTTTCTTGCGTATCTCGGTGTGCGGGAACAACTATTATTGCAGCGCAAGGCAATGAATAAGCAAGTAGAGGATAAGGCGTTTGACGATCATATCGGACAAGTAAAAGAGAGCTTTGAAAGAATTAACCAATTATCTATAGAGAGTGTAAAGCCGCTTGAAAGCCATCTAGGTATTGATGTGCAGTTAAGTCTTACGAGAGATCTTCAGGACATCTCCGCTGATGCAAATTCTAGTCATATACTTGAAGATATTATTCATGCATCAAGACTCATTCAGGGTGCTGAGTTCATATATAAAAGATACCTCTATTTAATTGAGCAGTCCGCATCCAGCTTAAGCGAAGAATGTCCTCTTAATGAGCATAAGTGGAATGCTGTCGTCACATGGCGCCAGTTTGAAAAGCGCGCAACCCTAATAAACTCATTAGCAGTAAAAGCAAACCGCGAGCTTATCGAGCCTAATCCTGATATTTATGAGCACGAGCAAAAAGAAATACTCATGAGCATTGGTGCGTTTGAAGGCTGGGCGAGAGAGTGGAAGAGTATGGGTCTGGGATTTTGAGCGTGCAACTTTTAACAAGTTGCTCAAGTGGGACAAATTTAAGCGCGGCTTCGCTGCAAATTTGCCCCTTAGTAAAGCGTTAGCAGTACATAAGGAGACAAATTGATACATAGTTCAATAAAGGATAACTGGATGCGTGTGGAAATAATCCATTCATTGGCTAAGACATACTATCTAGAAACGAACGATTCTAGCTTCCGTGGCAGAATGACAAACGGCGGTCACCCATTTCCATTTGATACTGTCAAATACGACGCAATGGAAAAAGAATCATGCATAGTTGGTATGGTCATGGCGTGGTCAGTGATTACTCTTGAGTCACTTGTTAATCATTTATTGGCGGAAAGACTGAACAACAAAAATTTGGCCGTAATGGCAATAGAATACCCAAGGCAAATAACGGATAAATTGAAGATTGCAAAATCAGCAAGATCAGAATTAGCAAAAAAACTCATTATATTGGCGGACAGCGAAGAAGAAAATTCTCAATTCACGTCTTTGGCTGATGAATTGTCTGAAACCCGTAATTTAATCTTACATGACAAGCCGTTTGAGCTTATTGATTATGGAGAAGGGGAAGTAGATATGATGCACTTTAGATCACGCGGAGATGTTCTAGATAGTAGTTGGCGGTATGATGATTTGACAGATTTCTATGAAAAATGTGACAAAGTAAAAAGTTATGCGGTCTCGATATTTCCAGTAGAGGTCATGGGGGTTGAAGAAATATCATTTAGCAAGTTGGTAAGCGGTTAACATACGCATGTTGGCAGACTAATATAATATGGACATATATGGACGCTCTCGTTGAGTCAAGCTTGTTTTGACTTTTGAAAGCTAAAGACATCTAGCCAAGGTCTGAATAGGCCTTGGTTTAAAATTAACTCCTTCTTTTTGCTTAATTCGTTTTGGTGACTTATGCTCGTTCAAGGTGGTTGAGCTGATATTGCCTTATAAAAAAGAGGGAGGCTTAACAAGGCAAACGATAACCGAGATAACCAGTGCGCCGAGATAAATCGGTAGACTTTTATTTTAAGGAAGTGGGGAGGTTAAAGTCCTCTGCTTACTCTTTACTCGAGATAATGTTGAGCAAACAACCAAGATTCCGAGTCATGGGCTTTGCGCTTTAAGGCGCTGGCTAAGATTTAATTATAGGCATTATCTAAAATATCAAAGAATTCTGAATAGCTTGTGATAGGGGTTTCAGTATCGGTATTAAAAACAATTTTGGCTTCTTGATTGGTTATTGCAGTAGGGTTTTTAATACCTTTTAGAACAATGGTGATTTTAGTGCCTGCTGGAATAATAGTTTCGTGGTCAAAACGAATAAAATCGCCTAAATGTCTTAAAAAACCCTCGGCTTCTGTATTTGAGTCGTTGAAATATACATCGATATCATCCACATCTGATGGTGATGAGTTACCTATGAAGTCTGGATAAGCGGTTGAATTTGCTACAGGGTATACATCTATAAAATTCCAAATGACGCCATCTGAATCTGTGGTAATACTAAAAGTGTAATCTGTTCCTTTGTTTTCAATGACTGAAGTTGTTGTAATAGAACCAGTAGGCTCTAAAATATCAAAGAATTCTGAATAGCTTGTGATAGGGGTTTCAGTATCGGTATTAAAAACAATTTTGGCTTCTTG
>NZ_CANLZC010000165.1 GCF_947495455.1 uncultured Shewanella sp.
AGCTTATTATGGTTGTTTGGAGTATTTTACCTCAAAACCCTTGATGTGGCTGCTTTATATAAGGGGACACCTAAGGTGTAAATAATGTGTAGACTCGCCTCACGATAGTGAGGCTCGTTTAGTGAAGGTTAGCTAGCTTTTCGTTGTTTACAGGTCGACTGTTCCGAAAATTTGAGAGTTTGTATCATTTGTTCGGCAACAGCATTAATCACATTCATACATACTGAGTTACCGAATTGTTTGTAGATTTGTCCTTGTGAAACAGCATCAACAATAAATTCTTCTGGAAATCCTTGTAATCGCGCACACTCTCTCGGGGTGAGTTTTCTAGGGTTCTTGTCTAATTTTGTTTGGTCTATTAATATTTCAGAACCATCTTTATAGTAGCGGGCGCTAATGGTGTTGGTATATTCACTGTCTTCATTGAATAAAGTATAACCAAATCCGTTACCTTTATTTTTGTGTCCTTCTTTGCGTTTTTTATGTCCAGTCCAGAGTCTATCTGAAATAGTGTATTTATCTTCATGTTCTTTGATGTTACTGAGATCTTCTAAAATATCACCGAGTCTAGTTTTTCCTCTTGGTGGGATTGGCCAGTTGAACTCTTCGTCAAAATTAACATCTTTATAACAATCTTTATTAAAACCGACTATGAAGATCCTTTCTCTGTTTTGGGGGACATTAAAATCTGCCGCTCTTAGTACTTTAACATCGACCCAATAATTTAATTTATTCGTTAGCGCGTTGCGCGCCTCTTCAGTCATAGGGACATCGATCGGCATTGTTTGCTCGTTAGTACCTCGGAGAATGGCTAAAATGGTTTCTAGTGTTCTCCCTTTATCGTGCCCTTTTAATTGCTTTACATTTTCGAGTAGGAATGCTTTAGGTCTTTTTTCCGCTAATATTCTTTGTAATTCAAAAAACATTGTTCCTCTTGTATCACTAAATCCTTTTCCTAGTCCAGCTTGTGAAAATGCTTGGCAAGGGAAGCCTCCGAGTAAAATATCATGTTCTGGGATGCTTGATGCTGCTATTTGAGTAATATCACCGCTGGGCATTTCTCCATAATTCGCTAGGTAAGTTTTTTGCGCAAATTTGTCCCACTCAGAAGTGAAAACACATTTACCACCTAAGTTTTGAAAAGGTAAGCGTATGCCACCAATTCCTGCAAATAGATCAATGAAAGTGAATGTAGGGCTGTGATTGTTTTTAAAAGGGGCATTGTTAGCTTTTTGTTTTAGCATGTTTTCTAAAGCGAGTATTTCTTCCCATTTTTTAGGTGATGGTTTATGTTCGCCCAACTCCCATCCTCTAACGGTTTTTTCGCCTGTTGATGCCATTCCTAGCAAGTTTGCAAATTCAGTTTTACCTAACCCAAGGTTCTGTCTTGTTTTTTTGATATATTCTGCTTGATTGTTTATTATTTTAGTCATTTTGCTAGGTTAGCTTATCCGATTTATATCCCGGCGATGCTAGCATTGAGTGTGGAAATAGACAAGAGGCAAGGATGTTTATGTTTGATAAAAAAATAGATGAATTGGCTAAGGAATGTGGTTCTTTAGAAGAGAGTATGGACTTTATTTATGTGCAGTTATCTCCCTCGATTGATTTTTCTAATACTGGTAGAAGAGGAGGGAAGAAACATTTTTCCATATCAATAATGCAGTTATTATCTGTTTTTAGAGACTTAAAATTAAACTTAAATAAATTTAGTTCACATTTTACATATGTTGAAAGCGAGTGGAGAGTTCTATTCTCTAGCTATATAACAAATAAAGTTGTTAACACCCTTTCTGCAGTGCAAACTCTTCCATTATTTGGTTTGATCAATAAAGTTAATCATGTCGTTAATGGAGTTGATAGACAATTTTCTTTGAAAAATATGAAATTGACTGAACAAGGAATTGATAATGTCATACTTTATTTGGAAAGTAATCTTCCACATAATATTAATAGTGATTCTAAAGTAGGGCTAGTTCAAGGTCATAATGTTATTTACTATGGTGCTCCAGGAACAGGTAAGAGTTTTGAAATTGATAAACTTGTTACCGATACTAATAGTGTTAGAACTGTTTTTCATCCAGATACCCAACACAGTGATTTTGTTGGTAGTTTAAAACCAGCTATGCAAGGTGATAATATTACCTATCGATTCAGACCCGGTCCTTTTTGTTTGGCTTTAGTTAAAGCTTCTCAATCACCTGAATTACCTTTTTATTTAGTCATCGAAGAAATTAATCGTGCGTCAGCAGCTGCTGTGTTTGGAGAGTTATTTCTGTTGCTTGATCGTGAGCAAGGAAGAAGTAAATATAATATCGATGTCAGCGATCCAGAGATGCTGGCCTATTTACAACGAGATGCTCCCAACGCATTGGTAAACAATAAATTATTTATTCCATCAAATTTATCGCTTTTGGCAACAATGAATAGCAGTGATCAAGCCGTTATGCCTATGGATTCAGCTTTTAAACGTCGTTGGCAATTTAAATATAAAAGTATTATGAGTGAAGATTACCCTCAAGGTAGTATTAAAATTGTAACTAATGAGGGAGATTATGAGGTTTCTTGGGAGCACTTCTCTAAGTCAATTAATAAATTGTTATCTCAATTAAATATTCCTGAAGATAGGCTATTAGGCCCATGGTTTTTGTCTGAAGATGAACTAGAAAATGAGAGTAAATCTCGTGATGCAATAGCTAATAAATTACTAATGTACTTATGGGAAGATGTGCTGAGACATACTAAGAAAGATGTTATTTTTGATATAAATAATTCAAATGTAGGTATTAACAACTTTGGTCAGTTACTTGCAGCATTCTATAATGGTAGCGTTATTTTTAACCAGAGTTTGATTGACATGCTTACACCTCATTTCCCAAAATTGGCAATAGACAATGTCTCATAATATTTCTATTTATCATGATCGCATGCATCTGAATAGTCTCGATAAATCTATAAAGAAAGCGCTTAATCACCATCATTTAATAGATAAAGAAACTCACTCTATTAATTTTTGTGGTTTGGTGCTTTTAAATGGGGAGGCATCTATTTTCTTCCCTCGTAATACTGTTATTGAAGACAGTAAGAAAGCTAAGTTGTCAGCTAATTTAATGCAGGCTATTCATCTCTTTGCTTCTCAATCATCAACTTACAGAATAAGTCAGGATGGTGGCGATAGTTTAATTGGTGATCACCAATTAGGACTGATATTTTCTTTATTGGAGGATTTCCAAAAAAATGGAATTTATAGTCAACGGCTATCACGCTTTAGGTTAAATGCAGGCAAACAGAATTGGAAAAAAACCTTATCTCACTCGACCGCATTTCCTGCACGTAATGGTCCATTTTATTTTGATATTTGGGGAAGTGCTCGCTGCAACATAATGGATAGTGAAGTTTCTCGTATTCATGCTTCGATAATACGTGATATTGATAAAAATTTTGGTTGGTTATTTGATAGCCATCATAGTATTTCAGCCGAGTTAGCTGAAATTAGTGAGCCTTCTAAAAATGATATTGATACACTTATTGTTTTACTCGATATTGAAATGAATTTGATTTATTCAGATCGTGATATTTGGTTGTTAACAGAATTGAAACGCTATATCTGCCTTGTCTATGGCCATGATGAGAAGCCTGAAGTGATTGGGGTTCGAGCATTTCATCATATGTGGGAGCATATGTTGGGTAAAGTGCTGAATGATACTATTGATATCAATAAATTGTTGCCCACGCCTGCTTATAAAATGCGTAGCGCTATTGGTGAAGAACTTATCCCTACTAGGGGAAAATCTCAGAAAACAGACATTGTTTTGAAAGATCCCAAATCAGAAACCTATTGTATTGTTGATGCTAAATATTACCAAGCATCTTCAGTAAATACAGCACCGGGTTGGAGTGATTTAGTTAAACAATTTTTTTATGTGAAGGCATTAAAAACAATTGTTAGTGATAGTTCAATAATCAATAATGCTTTTATCTTTCCCGGTAAATTCGGTGAAATTGTGTCTGCTCATATGGTGAATAGAGATAGTGAGATGTTATTTGAAGAGGATTATCCTAAAATACAATGCCATTACTTTTGCCCTAATGTTGTTGTTGAGCATTTTATAAAAAGAAGAACAATGTCTACTGAGACATATAATGTGTTATATGCTTTTTAAGTGCTTATTAGTTATATGAACTCATCTGTGAGAAAATGGAGGCTGTTTATTGATCGGGAGGTCGGTGTTTGGTGTTAGTAAAAGATGAAATTCTACTCGACGTGGTTGAAAATGCATTGCTTCATTTGTATTTCACTATGTCGGAGTTATCTCAATTTATACCTAGAATTAAACGTAATCAAATTTTGGTTAAATTTCTTAAGCCAAAGCTAAAAGGCTCTCACTATAAGAGCATCAAATCAGAAATTAAGGCTTTACTTATTCTAGCTAAAAATAAACGTGATTTAGAAGCCAAGTTACTTGAAATACGTGGGTTTTATGGCTCTGAGGCTAGCTCTTCTGATGTGAAAAAACTATTTGTTCTACTTGAAAATATTCTTGATGAATATACTGTTGATTCAAAATTTATCGAGATATCAGAGCCTCGTGAACAGGGGGTACTGTATTTATTACAATCTCAGGTAGTAGATGGTTTTGATATTTATGGTTCACTTAAAGGGTCTATTGAACTATTTATAGACGCTTCTAATCTTGAGTTGATCTATTCATTTATTAAAGAAGCTGACGTGTTCAATATAGTTAAAGAAAAAGATAAGCTCATTTTAATGAAATGAAATCTTTTGTCTATCTTCCTAATGCACCTTAGCATCAAAAAATTGGCTTAATTCGGCTGCTCGTTCAGTCTCAAACACAACCTCTATGCTGGTCAGTTCTGGGGATTTTTCATCACCTTCGTTCTCGGCCAGCATCTTATTCAAACTTTCTTCAAAACCCTTTTTCAAAATCCTTCTTTTCTTTAAAAGCAATGACAAGCTGCGTGATGAAGGCGTTACTGGCAAACGTTCTACTGAAGAGCGGACATATACATCCCTTTTACTTGATTTTGATTAGGTGATCGCCATGGAAATTAGCCGATTAGTTTTGTCAAAAATAGCGTGAAGGATAGAGGTGAGGCTTATGGATGAGATCGAAATAGCAGCGTTGAATTTGAGTATGATTGTGCGCTTATGATTAAATTCTAGTCATTTGGGCTGACTTTATGTATCCTATGGGCTACAGTTTAGGAATGAAATATACGATAGAAAAAACCTTATTATTTGATAAATGGTTATCTAAGTTAAAAGACAAAACAGTTGGAGGATTAATATGACTGATGCAAACAGCTTGAAAACGACACCATTTAATCCTTTTGATTATATGGAAACTCAGCAAGAAATTAATGACTTCTTGCGTGAGTGCCTTGACGATGATGATCCCAGTGTGTTTGTTTCTGCACTCGGTCACTTAGTGAAAAAACACGGTATGAGTGATGTCGCTGAAGCAACAGGGCTAAGCCGCGAAAGTTTATATAAAACCTTTAATGGCAAAACTCAACCTAAATGGAGCACGATATTTAAAGTGAGCAACGCGATTGGGATCCATTTAGGGGTTGCTTAAACAGTGTTCCCACATTCACGACTCTATTCGTTAATTTTTCGATAATACGACTTCAAAATCGTGACAGCCATGTACTCGCTTCACCCGCTTCTAACTGTCTTTCACCCACATAAAAAGTATCACGATCCAAACTTTGTTTAACTCGTTGTGTGATGAGCTGTTCATACAAACCGGACTGAACCATAAAAAATCCTTTTATATCATTGATTATCTGCCAGTATATTATTCGAAAAGAATAATCAGCGATAGTCGGGGAAGGTTTTAAGCCATTTTGATCAAATGGCTAAAGTTTGCTCGCTTTCACATCACTATCCGCTGCTTAGTTGAGCGCGCTATAGCACCAATAAAACCGAGCTTGCTCTAAGTCTTTATACCAACATACCACGTTTAGCGATGGAATAGTTTTTCTACCATAGGCTATGAGCTATGAGCTATGACAAGAGAACCATAACTCTCTACTAAAGCTTGGCCTTTTATTTTAAATGATTAATTTATATTCTTAATTAATTTGATCCACTTATCTTAATACAGGAGGTTTGTACAAGTGGGGATTAGACGAGTATCATGGTTGATCCATTGTTGAGCAAAGTAATCAAATAGTATTATTTTGATGTGAGGGGAAGCGAATGAGTAAGATAGACACCTTAACGATAACGGGTTTTAAGTCTATTAAAGAGTTACAAGATTTTAAGTTAAAACGGTTAAATGTGATTGTTGGTGCCAATGGGGCTGGCAAGAGTAATTTAATTTCATTTTTTAAAATGCTTCGCTCCTTGATTAATGGACAATTGAATGACTATGTTATTAATAACGGAGGGATGAGTGATCTCTTATTTAATGGAGAGAAAATTACCCCCAAAATGAGCTTTTGCACGTCTTTTGGTTCACGAGGGTTCCGTTTTAGCTTGGTCCCGACACCTGCTGATAGTTGTATAATTGAAGATGAAGCGCGTTATTATTCAGATAGTAGGACTGGCTGGTGGGAGTTAGGTAATAGCCATGATGGTCAATCTAAGATGGTTGCGGAGGTCAATCAAGAGCTTCCTGATGCTCGTTACTCAAAACCCGTATATGATGAGATTGCCTCATGGATGATTTATCATTTTCATGATACCAGTGCATCTGCATCAATGCGTAAGTATGAAATTGTCGAAGATGATGATACCCTGCGAACCGATGCCTCGAATATAGGGCCATTTTTATTAAAGTTAAAATCGAGTCATATTAAAGCATACAAAGATATTGTTAATGTGATCCGCTTGGTGACACCTTTTTTTGATGATTTTATCTTAAAACCAAGGAGTTTTGGCGTTAAAGAAAAAGTTAATATTAGTTGGCAACAAAAAGACTCCGATTACCCTATGCAGCCTTATCACTTCTCAGATGGTTCTATTCGTTTTATTTGTCTAGCTACGGCATTATTACAACCCGATCCACCCTCAACTATTATTATTGATGAGCCTGAGCTTGGCCTTCATCCTGCGGCAATTGAGATTTTAGCTGAGCTTATCCAACAGGCTAGCGAACGTACTCAAGTCATTATTGCGACCCAATCACCTAGCTTGATTGATCAATTTGCTATTGAAGACATTATTGTTGTTAATCGTAAAAAAGGAGCGTCAACTTTTGAACGCTTAAATGAAACAGATTTTTCAGAGTGGTTAGAAAGTTATTCTGTGGGTGAGCTGTGGACAAAGAATGTGATTGCTGGAGGACCTCAGTATGAATAACTTCAGTACTATCATGGTCATTGTTGAAGGAAAAACCGAGCAAGTATTTGTCGAAAAGGTACTTGCGCCCTTAAAGATCCCCTCATATTTTTATTCTAAATAATCCCGAAGACATTGCGATAAATACGATGGTTCTTCATATAACGATAAAAATTTTCCATTAATGGATGCGCCCATTCCTCTCTCATCGTCGGTAACAGTTCA
>NZ_CANLZC010000166.1 GCF_947495455.1 uncultured Shewanella sp.
GATTATTTGCTCCCAGCATACCAAAATGTGACATCTCTAAATTGGGGAAATGTGACATTACTATATTGGATCTACATGGCTGTGCAAAAACGACACGACTAACAGCAAAAAGCCCGCATATGCGGGCTTTATCAATGACCATTTTCAACACTGGTCATTAAGCTATGTGTGTCATCTCATTTAACGTAAAGTTTTCAACCGCCCCATCCGTTGCGGCCATATAGGCTTGTAAATGGGTATTATTCATATGAGTTTGCCATAACTCTCGGCTTTCCCAGTTTTCATAAAACATAAAGACCGCAGGATCTGTGTTATCTTGATGAAGATCATACTGCAGACAACCTTCTTCTTGTCGAGTTGGTTCAATCAATTTTAATAGTTCGGCTTTCACTAACTCAATTTTGTCTGTTTTAGCTTGAATGCGTGCCACAATAGTCAATTTTGTCATCATGTTTTCTCTTTATTTATGAAGTGGAAAGAGTATAGCGCTTAAATTCACTATGAGTTAGAGGCTAATTATTCATACACTATCAAAAAATAATTGATAATCAAGATAACTTCATCAGCGACTCTGGTGAAGCTCGCACTTCTAGTTGTATCATCTTAAAAGGCAATAAGCATTTCGGCCCTTTTTGTCTTTTAAATCTTTTGTCTTTTAAAAGAGTACGCCTTGAATGAAGCACACTTACCCACTGTACGCACTCTAAAAATAGGCATCTTGAAGTATCACAGGTATAGCTTCATCGGCACATCAGAAAACCCATTTCGTGTCCTCACACCGTCAATGGCCCTGAAGCCCCACTTTTTGTAAACGGCTTGTGCCGATATGGCTGAATTGACCGTAAAGCAAGTTAAAGGGCATAAAGTTAACGCATTGTTTTTTGCCACTTGCCATAGCTGATTGGCAATATTTTTTCCCTGAAAGGCTTCCATAACAAATAAATGCAATAAATGAGAGACATCTTTCATCCCAATCACACCGACTATCTGGTTATGGATAGTTGCAACAAAATAATCCCAGTGCTTATTAAAAGCTTCCATCAGCGAATCAACCGATAACGAAGCCAATAGCTTGCCTTTTACGTCATCAGCTAACTCAAAAGTGATGTATTTTTCCGTCAGCTCTATCATCAAGTGACTTATCGCTTTTATATCCGTTTCTACAGCGGGGCGAATATGAACTTCTTCCATCTATGATTCCTTTTCTATTCTGGCATTTAATAACAGGGTTACAGTCAATAAAGTAACACAATAAAAGTATCATTATGATATGAATATATTTTTTATATTTTACCTCTTATTCTTTATTTAACTTGCTAACTTATTCTAGACGGCAGAAAAACCACAGTGAACGTATACATCTTATTAACAATTGTGCATCATAAGCATTCAACTCAATACCAATCCGCTAATGCTTATCATGCACATTATTTCCTTCGGCGTTATATTCATGCTCATTAATTTATTCACTTTGCCTATATTCACCCTGTCTGCTAACGCTGAAGAAAGCCACATTTTTGGCAACCTCAGTATTAGTCCAGAATATATGGAAACAGTGACAGCTAAGATGAACATTTCTATCTATGGTTATTTGGGCATAAGAGGAGAAAGACCCATAAATAAAGCGCTTAATCTTTTTTACAATATTTCTTATGAAATGGAGAGCGGAAAAGATAATGAAAATGACTTTTCCCCAAAAGATCAATATATCGGTCTGCAAGGAAACTTAGGTGTCATAGCCCTTGGACGAGATAAAACCTTATTGAAACGCTCAGAAGGTAATGTCGACTTGTTTAATTATTTATCTGCAGATATTAAATTCCTTTTCAAAGGGCAAGATAGACTGCCCCAAACAGCCACCTATGTCACTCCCACTTGGCAAGGCAGCAATGTAGGCATAAGCTACTTAACAAATGCCAATGAAGAACAATATGGTATGAACGGTTATAGTATTGCAGCGAGATATGGAGACACTTTGCTCAACGACTCAGCTCTCTATACCGCAATCGCTTATGATCATAATGTTAAAGGGTATAATATTTTTCGAGCCACATTCCAGAGCCAGTTCAACCAACTCATCCTAGGAGGCATGTATCAAAGACAAGAACAAGTCTACTCACTGGGTATAGCAGTGTCAGAGCCTATTAATACCGGTTACATGCTAAGTCTTATTTATCCATTGAATAGCGTCAATATAAAAGGGCAATTCCAAATAATGGAAAATACAGGCCGCTCTGCCGCTATAGGCCTTGAATACTCACTCTCTAACGCCATTGATTTATTGCTGTATTATGTAAATCGCTGTTATGACGAACAAATTAACGATCCTATCGACTCCACAGAAGAAAAATACCTAGGGATCAATATTAATTATTTATTTTAAATACCCTTGACATCATTCGATACAATCATCATTTGAAAATTTATCCATCACAGATTGAATTAAATCATGAAAAATATTCATCAATAGACATAAGTCTAAAAAAACAATATAAACAATGTTAATTCATTTAACATTATCACTTTAAAAAAATAATATAAAAAACACTCAAAACTATTTTATAAAAAACTAATCCAATTAGACGTCAATAACTATGCTTGCCTCAAAAAATTTAACGCCCTCTAAATTAGCAAATTCAATATTAAAATAAAAAATAAATCTTTAACAAAAAAACAAAATTAAGAACTAGCTTATATTCAAAATCAAAAAGCCAATAATAAATATCATTTACACAAGTGAATTCTTGTTATACCTTCAACAATGAAATTTAAAACTTATCAATATGGAGAAGTCTATTTATTTAAAACTTTATTATCTAGCCGGTATATAAAACAATTAAATTAGACAAAAACGCTTGAATTTAATTTTATAACAAAGGAAATTGTCATGAAAAAACATATATTATCACTGTCGATAAGTGCTGTTTTACTTTCTATATCAACTTCAACTTATGCAAATGATAATGTCATCCCTTTTTTTAAAGAGTTTCATAAAAACCCTGCAAAGATAATGAATAAGCTACCTGAAAAACATAGTCATAGACAACAACAGCCCTCCTTATACTTTTCTCAAGAACAGATAAATAATAATGAATTTGTCACATTTAAAGATAAATTACGGGAACAATTTATCAAAAAAAATAGCCAGCCTAACAATTTTGGTGAATTGAGCCAAATAAACTATCAAAAAGATAATCCAGCCTACTTAATTGATCTCGGTTTTAATATAGAAACGAATTTAGTCAAACTTGATGGTAAAGCTAGTCGAGAGAGTCACTTACCTAGAACAGCTTGGTCAGACACCTATTGGCCACTTTATTCTGGTGCCAGTGCTTGGCGATATGCAGACTATCCTTCAGCAAGTAATTGGCAAGAATATTATGACTTTTCACACACAACAAAACCTGTAGAACAATATATCAATGATGATAGAAAAAACCTTTCCCCTGCAGAGAAATATGACTTACTCGTTGGCGATTCTAATATGAGCCTCACTAAAAGTGCATGGAACTCAGGTAAACATTACTTTGATGCATATGGTGAAGTGGAAGGATGGATGGGCTTGTGCCATGGATGGGCTGCCGCTGCTTATATGATGGACAGACCCAAAAATGCGATTAATGTTAAAGATGCAAAAGGTGAAGATCTCACCTTCTATCCATCTGATATCAAAGCATTAAGCACTCTACTCTGGGCAAGCGCTCCATATCAAAGCAACTTCATGGGTCAAAGGTGCAATATCAAAAATCCAGAAAAAGATGAAAACGGGCGTATCATAGAGCAAAGTTGTTTTGATAATAATCCAGGCAGTTTCCATACTGCTGTGTTAAATCAAATAGGAATAAGCCAACGCAGCTTAGTGATGGACGCAACCTATGATTATCAAGTCTGGAACCAGCCTATTTTATCCTACAAGATTCAATACGTTAATTTATTATCCAATAAAGCCAAAGACAAACTTCAAGATGCCATCATCAATATTGATGATTATAAACAAGATAAATTTAAGTCTTATCGTGCCAATCAAGCCACTCACATTGTCGGTGTTAAAATGGAACTGGAATATTTATCTGAAAATAGCCCGACTCACAATAAAACGGATAATGAGCATTATGACCATACAGTTACCGTTAATTATTTCTATGATTTAGAATTAGATGATAAAGGATCAATCATTGGAGGCGAATGGTACTCTAACGCTCATCCTGACTTTTTATGGACACCGACAACAACAGCTATTGCACAATCCTATCCTAAAGTCTATGGCGAATGGAAAGAAGGATATTCTATTCCAACTTATTGGCAAAAACGCGCCATAAGCGCCTCAAATAATAATCAACCTCTCACTAAAGTGGTTTATGAATTAGTCAAACGCTCAAGTAAATAGCAGGGGAATAGACCCAAATCCGTAACCGATTTGGGTCTTCAGTCACTTGACTCAAAGCGACTTTATCTCTTTCAATGGCAGTATACTAGGCACTTGATTAATTTTTAAATTCTCATAGTGATTTTGATAAAGTCCATATCCAGATCGAGGATCAAGCAATAAGCTGGCTAACACACCTAAAGGCTGATCTAAGGAAACAATCAAATTATTTGGATTCAATTCCAGCACTTTATCTTCTTCATCAAAATTCAAAATAGTCTCAATTCTTGTGCCAATACCCGCTTCCTTGCGCTCTTCCTTATTCTTCAAACGTAAACTCACCCCTGACCATTTTCCTTTACTGGCATGCATGACTTGAATACCGTGTAAAGCCAGCCAAGTGCTTAGTTGCCCTTCATTATCCATAATCGCATAGCCAGCAGGCCTTTGATAAGTTTGACTCGCAACCACATTACTCCAGTTAGGAAAGGAGTGAATTTCTTTTATACCTGTTTTAATATTAACTAAGGAAATGTTTCTATTTGGCTTTAATTTATTCAAAGAATAATTCACATTTGCGATGATTTTCTCTTTCATGCTTTCATCGCAACAAGTTAAGGCTAAAATATCGGCTTTATTATTGCTCACCTGATCTAACACACTTTTTAAGGCAACTTTTTGCCTCATCACTCGATTTTTTATATTCTCAGGTGTTAAAAAATGCCGTTTCTGATAATCTTTTTTACTCTCTAACAAAATAGATAATACATGATGAAAAGAAGCATAGTTTCTTAATGTATTGATCGTCGATCTGGCTCCTGTTAAAGGCTGATTAAGCCTTACAATTGCTCCTTGATACTTCTGGGCGATACTTCCTTGATAGAAAACTTCTTTCATCACAGCAGGTAAAAAATGATCATTAGCAAAATCTTGTATTTTCTTAAAGGCGTTTGCATTATTACTGGTTTCGAATTGACTCACCACATCCGTTAAATAGCCTTGCTTACCTGTCAGTACCGATTTATATGTACTCGATTCATGAATATCTAACAACACATTAGGTGACTCGGTATTGATCACACTCACCACAGCTCTTGCTTCTGGTGTCTTAAGTGATACATAGTCCGCATTAATATTAATGCCTTTTCCATTTTCTCGCGTCTCTTTATCCCAACCATCGGGATTCACCAGAGGAATGATAACAATATCAATATTATTTAATAAATTATCATCTTTTTTACCACTTAACTCTTTTAAAAATGACAAAATAGCTAAGGTTCCTGAAGGCTCATCACCATGCTGACCCGCCGTGATCACAAGTTTAACTTTAGCTTTAGTTGCCGCCTGTTTTGCCGATGTTAAACTGACTTTTACAATAGGTTGCTTATTGTCAGAATAACCGATACTTTCAACATGTATCCGTTTATCTTTTGAAGCCAACTCATATAAAACATGCTCCACTTCTGCTGCTGTTAATTTTTGATGATAGAAATCAGCATTAGCATTCTGGCTGACTGCAAGCGCTTGACTGATATATAACAAAGGTATTGTCAATACTAAAAATAACCGCATATAGGCTTTTCTATACAAAGATAGCATACAGACCCCCATTCATGAAATTAACTTAACTTGGCATTATTTGGGTTCGATCCCATAAGGAAGATTAGCAAAAATAGCCGAATTAGACTGGTAAGTGGGTCTACTATTTGCTCCACCCCAGTCAAGTAACATAATAGCAAGTACGTTTCTATGCTCTCCATAAGCAAGTTCAAAGTTTCCATTCACCGAAGGGATCATATTCCTTTTTTTATCAATGGCATTATAAATATATTGTTTCGCTTTAATAACAACAGGATCCTTCTCTTTATTAGCAAGTAAAAATGATATACCCACTTCAGCAATCACATCCGCTTTTGTTCTTGCTAATATTGTATCAATATTCTTTCTGAAATAGTCATAAATCCATTTAAAATCAGTTTCATTAACATTTTTCTGGTAATATTCTGAAGCAGAAAATATAAGATGTGTCATGCCATATATTTTATTACTATACTGCTGATTGCTGATATTTTTGTCATTAGCATCAGGGTACACTGTTTTAAATTCAGAGATAAAACTATTCACTACATCTTGCTCTCCAAGTTGGCGTAGATAATAAACTTGATTGGCAAGTTGTGCTGCCCAAGCACGGATCATGTCAGGATCGGATACATAAGATTCAAAACTCTGACTTCTAATTATGCGCCTAAGATTTTCATCTACTGTACTTTTTAGTCCATATTGATTAAGTCTAGCCATTGCCTCTAATAGTCTATTTCCTATCAATAAGTATTCAGGCATCTCTGTTAGTGTCTTTAATCGTAACTTAGCTCGAACAGGATCCGTATCAGTAAAGCCTTGATTGACTATATTTACGTAATCTGTCACTTGATCTACTGTTGGTATCGCTGCATTGGCTTTATTCAAAATACTGGCATTTTTGGCCAAATCAACCCAAATGCTGCTCTTAAAATCTGCATTACCATATTGCCTAAACATCCTTAAACCAAAATGTCCCATCTGAGAAAAGGGTAGTTTATGATAACCTCAGATCGGTTTAACGCATTACTGTCATCGCGTTGAATTCGGCTGATGTTATATTAAGTTGTGGCTTTCTC
>NZ_CANLZC010000167.1 GCF_947495455.1 uncultured Shewanella sp.
GAGCTTATTATGGTTGTTTGGAGTATTTTACCTCAAAACCCTTGATGTGGCTGCTTTATATAAGGGGACACCTAAGATGTCGCACAGTTTAAACAGACTCAATCCATAACCCTAACTTCAGGTAATTTCTTTCAAGATAACTGGCCTTTAAATTGTGATGGCATTTGCTTTAGTAATGTACTGCATGATTGGCAAACGGATACTTGCCAGCAACTGCTCAACAAAGCCTTTGATACTTTACCCAGCGGTGGGCATGTTTTCATTCACGACATGTTGTTTGACTCGACTAAGCTCACCCCGAGCCTATTTTGCTTTCATCTTTTTATGAATCATGGCGCCCAGTTATTCAGTGAACAGGAAACCTATCTATTACTGAGTAAAGCGGGTTTTATTGAGTGTCAAGCCCAGAAGGCACTGGGCTATTTTTCTGTGCTTAGCGCTAAAAAACCTTAGTCTACCAAACGGTTGCTAGCAGCTTGATACTCAGCAGCATAAGCAATACTCCCGATATTCGTTCAATCAAATCAATAAAAATAACCCTGACCTTTTAATCAACTAATCAGATGAGTGCGTGATTAAATCTGTGATCTGTTGATTCACTTTACGTAAGTAATAAATCAAACTGTAAAAATGTTCGATCTTACTATAATCGGGCATCGCATTATCTTTGTAAAGCAGCGCTATTTTTTGACGTATCTGTAATCGAATCGCATTCAAAGAATGGGGCTCTTCCTTTACTTTGCTTTTAACCTCACTGGACATGAATATCGATAAAGCATGTGAATTGTTTTTTATCACTGCTTGAAACTGTGATAACTCCTTCTCAAATTCAACGCATAATGGACTCGGCTCTTTTTCCAGTAACGCCAAAATATTCGTCAAGTAATGAAACAACAAATCAAATCCAAATTGATAATTTTGTAGCTGCTGACGCTTATTTCTAGAAAACGTCACTTCAAATTCAGAAAAAGATTGTTTATTTTTTAACGCTTCCCAACTGGAATATAATTTTTGATGCCAATCCATTAACTGGCACATATATTGTGGATCTGACGATTTGAGGGCATAAAAAATATCATCAATGAAACCATCAAGCTGTTGCAACACAGTCAAATAATGCACTTGCACATCCACATAACTACGATTAGGAAAAATAAAACCGGATACGAACACAGCAACCATGGCACCAATTAAAGTATCATAAGCTCTTGCGGCAAATAATGATAAACTCCAACCACTTAATACAGAAAAAAGAAAAACAACAAAAAGGGTAATAAAAAAGCTAGCCCAAGCATAAGAACGCGGTAAAAAATACACCATTGCAAAAATGCTCATAAACAGAAAACTCATCAACAAGAGTGGTTCCTGTTTGGGCAACAAAGGAAGGAGATATAGCACAACTCCAGTTCCCAAAATCCCACCTATTAAGGTCATGCTCACCCGCTCTTTGGCCTTTTTAATACTCTCACCAAAGGTACTAGACACTAATAAAATGGCTGTTAACGTTGCCCAAATTCCCCGCTCTAGTGAAAAGCCATGAGCAATCATTAAAGTAAGCATAACGGCTATAGAGGCTTGAAAAGCTTGGCGAGTGGCGTTATTCATCCCCCTTAATCTCCCACAATTCAAAATTCTCAATCAATCGTTTTAAACTCAAAGAAAAATTAAAAATGTGAATGGATTCAGGCTGTGTTAAATCAATCTCAAAGGGATAACCGCTAAAATAATCATATTCTCGTTTAAATTGCTGCATATGTACCAAAGTCACTTTCATATGATTGATTTTTGATAAGGTTAAAACCAAGAGCAGCCCATTGGCCACTTTGAGAATATCTTCTTGCACTTGCCTATTTAATTCATTGCTTTCAATTAGTTGCTGACAACTTTCAAACAACATTCCAAATGTTTTCGCCATTCGATAGTGAAAATTGTAAAATTGCTCTAACAATGGATCTTTGTCTAAAAACAAACACTCATTCACTAACCTTGAATTATCTTTTCTCAGTTGTAAAGCCACTTTAATATACCTTTGATGTTCTATTTCAAAGGCTTGTGCGGCTATCTGCCTAGCTTTAAATAAATCCCTTTCCTTCTCTTCACACTCTTCATCTTTAACGACACTCTCACATGGCATAAGCATAAAGGAAGCCAACACCTCAGAAGAGAGTTTAAATAATAACTGTAAATGAGTATTTAATTGCTTTCGATCATCGATAGGTAAAATGATAAAAGTAAAAAAAAGCACAATAGCTGATGCTAAAACAATGCCTTCCCAAAGATCCATGACAGAGGGGCGTGGCAAAAGCAATACAATAATATACAAGATGAGCACAAATAAAGGAGGAAAAAAGAATCGACCTCCAAATCGCCTCAAATAAAATGCTACAAAGACTAAAACAATAAATAACCCATTGCTCAGCCAAGGGATGTGATAAAATTGCAGCGCTAAACCACTGCTTGCTATCATGGCAACAGCCGAGCAAGCAATAGTCAAAAATTGCTGTTTTTTGTTGCGTCCAATGCGTAATATGGACAAGAAGCCCGCTGTAAATGTCCCCAACAATTGCGCATTTTGATTATATTCACCGAGAACAAACCAAGTACAGACAATGATGATCAAAGTTTTAATGGACTGAATAAACGCATTTTGCCGTTGGGACAGCCAAAACTTCACCGCTTGCATTCCATTTTGCCTCAATAGATTAGTCAAAATTCAAATGAATTAAATATGTGAAAACAAATAATCCATGATTAAAGGATTCACTAAACTTGACTGCAATAATGGCGCCATATGTCCCCCATTGATTTCAATTTTAGTAACATGATTTAAATGCTCACCAATGACTTTGACCACTGCTTTAGCTGAGCTGCGACTTTTATCACCCGTCATTAATAGTATATTGGCCGAAATACTCTCAGCATAATCTCGTGCCGTTTTGGGTTCACTAATAATAGCGCCAAAATCTAACGACACTTTTGGCATCAACTCAGCTAAACCTTGTTGAATAGGCTTAGGTAAAGCTGAAAAGTACCCCTCACCATTCCAATAGTCAGTAAATAATGCCGCCGCCTCAACAGCGGTCACCTTATCCATTCTCACCGCCAGCTCTGAAACTTGTTGGCGTTGTGGGTTCGCCTCATTCAATAAATGAAAAGCCACAGGTTCAAAAATACATAAGGCTTTGACTTGCTGCTTAAATGCATCAGCCAAACGAAGCGCTACCGCACCACCAAAAGAATGTCCAACAAGATAATAGGGATCTGATATTGCCTCTTGCTGTAAAAATGCTTGAATGCGTTCCACTTCACATTTTAATGAATAGGGAACAGAGATCTTTTCATTGATAAGACTACCATAACCCTGTAAATCCACATTCACACAAGTAAAACGTGGCGCAAGCTGCTTAATTAAACTTTTCCACTGCTCTTTGGAGCTCAAAGAGCTGTGTAATAAAATCACTACTGGGCCACTACCTGATACTTGTATTCCTTTCGACATTAGCATTTTTCCATAAAGTAGATTTCAAATGATAACATCCTATATTTGTTAACGACTAAGCACTAGCAAAAAATCATCAGTTGCCACTTCTGACAAGTATTACTCGCCATTTAACGTAATCACTAAAGTTCTGGACGATGCATGTTCTCTATGCTCACAAAGATAAATACCTTGCCATATGCCCATGTTCAACCTGCCCTTTGTCACAGGAATACTTTGACTCGAACCTATCAATATGGATTTAATGTGAGCAGGCATATCATCTGGCCCCTCAAAAGTATGCTCATAATAAGGTGCGTTTTCTGGCGCCAACACATTAAAATGTTGTTCTAAATCATGGCGAACACTAGGATCGGCATTTTCATTGAGACCAATAGACGCAGAAGTGTGTTTAATAAAAAGGTGTAATACCCCTACATTAAGCTTTTTAATTTCTGGCACTTGCTTCAAGATCTCATCCGTAATGAGATGAAAACCTCTCTTTTTAGCTTGAACGCTAATTTCTTTTTGAATCCACATTTTCAGCCTTCCTCAATCCTAACCCTTATCGCTATATCAACACACTCAACCACAGCATGTAACAAAAAAGCTGCAGTAGCAGCTTTTTTTAAATCGATTATAGGATTAACTTTTACTACTGAAAAGAGACCTCACATTTGACAAAGTCTCTACCCAAGAGCGTACTTTTTCATAGCCAGTATCTTGACTATTTTGTGCTTTCAAATCCTTCGCTTGCTGCTTACCCAAAATGATATCGCCCTTTTTCATCACCTTTCCAGTCTCATTAATCTCTTCTATGATTTTCTTTTCTATAATATTTGGATGATGTTTTTCTATATTATCAAGATCCTGTGGGGAGATTTTGGTTACATCCAATTTTTGGCTCACCAGTGGATTATGAATATGCCGACGGGTATTCCCCGCTAATGCCCACTTTGTCCCTGATTTAACGTCTTGATAGACATCTATGGGTAAACCTTTCTCTCTGTTGATTGCCGCTTGAAGATAAGTTGACGCAGTTCGATTACAATTTGATTCAAAAGGGTTATTGCCAGGTAAAGCAGTATAAGCCACCATGGAACGATCTTTTAATGCTTTTTTTTGAGGCTCTGTTAGCATATGCTTTGCATGAACTTTATCTTTTAGTTCCATTTTTTGAGCATGTTTGGCAATGACATGTTCACCATTATTTCTCTTTAACTGATTAATAACTTGAGCATATTGTTGTTGCTCTTTGGTCATTTTGACACCGCTAGACTGTTGCTCTAATCCATTGAGCCCGAGTTTTTCATTGAGATAATCCTGATAAATCCGTTGTTCTCGAGTGATTTCTTGTAATGTCGTCAATTTAACAGGCTGTTGTTTAACTGGGCCTTTTTGCTGCTCAAAGTAACGCATATCCTCATTATGGGTAAAACCTTTACGAGGATCCATATTATAGAATCCCTGTTGTCCATTACATTTAGCCGCCACATACCCCAGTCCAACACGGTGAGATTCGGTCAATAAATCTTCATGACCTGTCTTTTTAAGCTCAGTTTTAATAGCCTCAACAAACCCATCAAGAAAGGCAAATTCTTTGCCTTTTAATGCAGAAACGGCTTTAAGGATTAGTTCCTCAAAAGGCACTTTCATTTTCGTTCCATCGCTGCTTTTCGTCACATATTTTGCTTTTGATAACTCAGTCATAAACTCATTATTCAGCTCAACCTTAGAGCGAGTCATGTCATTTTTTTCACCAAAAAGTTGCGCATATTTAGAACCCGGCTCTCCCGTCATAATATACGCATGCAAAGGAGGAGATAACTCGCTAGAAGCATAACGGTGAGCCATATACACAGGCACAGGCCTAAGAGTAGGTTTACCTTGGCTTTGGATCTGCACTTCAAACGCTTGCACTAACCTGTTTTTAATACTTTTTGCTTTCAATGTTTGCAACCCTTGCTCATAAGAGCTCAATACAGGTCGACTCCAAGAAGCAATCACTTTATGGGTTTTAGGATCACCTTTAAAATAACCAATTTGATATTTAACCTTGCCTTCTTCATTTTTAATTCTGGTATAATCACTGGATGTTAAGGCCTCTAATCTATAAAAAAGCTTTGTTTTTAATGCGCTATCAACAAGGCTGTTCTTTCCTTCCAATGCATCAAGTTGACGAATATATTCTTTTGCTTCAGCTCTATGGGTTCCACAAACGGTATCGCACAACCAATCCCACACCTTCTCACCTAGACGAACATTATTCACATGGGCGATTTCTTTTTCACTGATATAATTTTTATCCCAAACACTATGATGAGTTGTACTACCACCCCCTAGCTGAATACCCGCCATTTTCCTACCTCGATAATTAATTAAACTTGATCAAATAAAATGAAAATTTAATCAAATATCCATTTTATTGCTTCCAAAATTCACTGAAACTATCGTAAAAATAGCCTCTTACAACCAAAGTCGCACCCTGACTGTCAGACTTAAAAAACATCATTAAGTCATATTATCCACTATGCTTTACATAACTAATAAATAGAAAAATCGGGATCACAATGAATATGTTATATGGTGCATTAATACTATGGTTTTTTCTGACATTACTTTCAATGATATATGTCATTTGGGATCAACTAACCAATACACCATCAATGCGAATTATGACGTTAGCTTGGGCACTGATTATCTTATACACAGGTCCATTAGGGCTATTCTTTTATTTCCTCTCTTGCCGTCAACCGTTAACAGGAAGTCATGATGAATTTATTAATGTTCACTGGAAGCAAGCTTTAGGTTCAATGATCCACTGCGTTGCAGGTGACGCAACAGCCATTATCATAATGGCGATAATCTTAACCTTCTTTACCATTACCAATGGATTAGAAATGGTACTTGAGTACATCGCCGCTTATTTATTTGGCCTGTTGATTTTTCAAGCTTTGTTTATGCGATCTATGTTTGATAGTTATGGAGAGGCCGTTAAAAAAACACTTTTTGCAGAAACCCTTTCAATGAATTTTGTCATGTGTGGCATGTTACCCACTATGTTTATCCTCGCGCATTTTTTTCCTATCAGTACCGACCCCTATAACCTCTTTTTTTGGGGCAGAATGAGTTTTGCCACCATAATCGCGGCTATTATTGCCTACCCCATTAATGCTTGGATGGTAAAAAAAGGCATCAAGCATGGCATGATGTCACGTATACAAAACACGAATAATGTTCATCAACATCAGAGTCAAATGAGTCATAATGAGCAACATGCACAACATGCACAACATGCACAACATGCACAACATGCACAACATGCACAACATGCACAACATGCACAACA
>NZ_CANLZC010000168.1 GCF_947495455.1 uncultured Shewanella sp.
GGGGTATTGCGCCCATTTCAGCGAAAAGTCCAAACCTTGGTTGTAGACCTTGAAATACAAGGCCTACAAAGGAGTGGTATATTTTTTAATTCAATAATTTATCAAGCCGCTATATCTAATTTCTCTTCTTCAGCTAATGGATCCAAGTTTTCAAGTAGCCTTTCTAGGACGATGTTATTCTTTTTTAGGCCAAAGATATAATGACCCGCAAGTTGGATATGCCGCCAAGCGACTGGCGAAAGATTTGCGATCATATTTACAACTTCCTGGTTGTTATCTTGTTCAAACTTTTCAACCAGACTGGAGAGTAATGCTGAATTATAGTAAATGATGCAATTGGCTATGATCCGGGCGCAATCATTCCATTGCTCTATCTGGTAATCGTCACCGCCTCTAAACTGATTACCATTGATTGACGCAATGGCTCGCCTCAGTTGATGATACGCTTCACCACGGTTAAGAGCTTGCTGTACAAACTGGCGCAACGTTTTATCATCTACATAATCAAGCATAAACAGGCATTTTATCAATCGGTCATATTCATGAAGCGCAGCTAAAGTACGATTATTCTTTCTATTATTGGATAACTTTTTAATGATGGTTGCCTGTGTCGCTGTTTTACGGCTTAGAGAGCAGATGATCCACTGGATGTTTTCCCACTCTTTTTCGATAAGCGCCGTATTGATCGGCTTTTGAAGTTTAAGTGTTAATTCTTCACCATATTCAATCTCAAACAAATCGTTAAATGCATTTTTAAACTTGGCGTAACGAGGGGCGAATTGGTATCCAAACAGATCTAGGATAGCGAAGTTCACATTGTTTACACCGTGCGTATCAGTGGCCAACGTTTTTGGCTGAATATCGCTGGCGTTATTGTAGAGCAGATCAAATGCGTGATGCGCTTCATATTCATTGGCTGAGATCACTTTTGTACTAACTGGAACATGGTTAGACACCAGGGTAAGCGCGGATACGCCCTTACCTTTTCTGAAATATTTCGCAGAATAGCGCGCCCGGAAGGTATTGATCCGGCAGGCATGCTTTTGTCCGTCGATACTGCCGAAAGGCGCATTTTCATTGATTGTGTAGTACTTGAATATAGGTAAGGTTGCTAAGGCATCCGATATGATATCATTCGCATCACTGGTGGTTTCCGGACGTATGTAACCGTCGTTTACCCCTCTTAATATACCCAAAGCGCGATCTGATATCGATGACATATGGTGTAGCCCATAGTTTGAGCCATTACCAAATATACAAGCCAATAAATCCTCTTCTTCGGCCTTAATTCCGTGCTTTTTGGCGGCTGCATTTTTAAACGCATTCAGGTATCCAGTTTTTTGATTAACATAATCCATGATTTCTATGATCCCCATATGCTGAAGCTGGTTGTAAACCGGGTTATCAAGGTCATCTTTCCAACGTTTATTCGCCAATTTCCAGGTAAGCTGATTGGCGCGAGGCTGGCGTTTTACAAAATCATTGGCATCGTCATTGATATTACCACCCACATGTTGCATTTTTTGGTAAAGCTTTTGTGTTAACTCTGATAACGTTTGACCAATGGGCGTGATTAACCTAGTCAATCCAGTTTTCTGAATAATCAGTTCGCTCTGCGCCCATTCAGAAACAGGGATCAGATCATCTTCCAAACGCTTATTGTTTGCACTTTCAGTCACAAAGATACTGTTATTTTTGAGCATCCTTGCAACTTTCTGATACAAATAATATTCAAACCGTTTAGTGTTAACCTGCTCGTCCTCCACAAGATGGCGCCGGTCTTGTTTAAGAAACAACCTTTGATCAACTGTGAAAATATGTTTATCTTTTTGAAGTTCTGACTTTGCCGTCACTAGCTGAGAAGCCAGCGCTTGTTGCCTAGGTTCACATTCAATATCTATGGCCAGGAACAGTGACCGCATGCTATTGGCTATTTTTCTATATTGAGTATCGATATATTGCCATTCATATTGGGCTTTATCGAAATTGTTCTTGTTGAGGTACTGGCTTATTAGCTGAATTTCATCTTTGGGTATCAGTTCAAAAGCATCTTGCCGAATATCCCCGAACTCGGTTTGATCACTCACGGTATCATCAACAAAAAAGCGAAGAATATTGCCAGCATGTTTAAGCTTTTCCCTAATGACTTCCAGCTCTTCTGCTATGCGTTGTTTGGCAGCGACAGTGGCTGCTTCTCTTTGTTTTCTCGCTACGTTCTTAAAAGCTGTTACCAATTTATCATTGGTTTCCTGGTAGCGAAAAAACAGGTAACAGGCCATATATAGCATGCCTTGCCATTTGGGAAAACGTCTGATTTTGTATATCGATTGATGTTGAATGATAGAGGCGTAGTAACTCAGGTTTCCTTGCGATAATCTAAGCTGGCTAATGAGCCGTTTTACATCCTGATAAACACTTTTAATGGTATTATGAGTTTCAATTTCACGGGCAAGTTCTGATGGAGTAAAGTCTTTGGCAGAACCTTTATGGACAGATAAGCTGTTTAACATTCCCTTGGTATGCAATATCTTTTCTAACTGCTTTTGTGTGGTATCGGACATGTTGTTTGAAAGGATGGATTCAGTGCGTTCTCTTTCATTGGCCAAAACGGTTGTGATAATGTTCTGTAGGGTGGAATAACCAATTAGGCCTATTCGTTGCTGACCGAAAAACGTCAGGCATTCATCGAAAATATACTTGGGATAGGTACATATCGTGGCTACATCCTGTAACCGTGCCATTAAATCTTGTCGTTGGGGTTTGGAGAAACGCTCAAAACCAAGTATTTCGTACATCTTTAATACCAAGGCCGCCCGTGTGCTTTTGGCTATAAGTGGATATTTGGGTTTCTTGTTTGGGAAATGCGTTGCGTAAATATAGTCAACATCTTGTTTGACATCGCGTAATTTAAATTTTGGCACCACCGGCTTTGCTCTGAAGTAGCCAATTAATAGGATCAGGTAGATCCGGGTTTCAATTTTTCCCATTTTTGCCAGAATTTTCTGAATACTGGGATCTAAGGAAAAATACTCTTCGCGTTCAGCCTGGCTAAACATAGGGAGAGCATACAGCTCATGAATTTCTTGATCTGTCAGTATCTGAATTCGGCTTGGTTTTACATCTGTCATTATGATTATGTCGATTAAATACAAAATAATCGACATAATAGTGTGTCATGTCGATGCAATCGACATATAATCTGTTCATGTTGAAAAAAAATAGAAATTTAAACATGTCTTGGTCAGCTAAACTGCCTTTTAACGATTTACCAATGCTTCCTCCAGACAGCAACATTCTTGATGATGTATCCATATTAAAAGCTTGTATTCCAGCCAGAGCCGCGATTGCTGAGCTAAAGCAAGCTGGAGAATTACTGCCCAACCAAGGGTTATTAATCAATTTACTCCCCTTACTGGAAGCAAAAGACAGCTCTGAAATAGAAAATATAGTCACTACTTCTGACAAACTATTTCAGTATGCCCAGGAAGACACTCAGGCTGATCATGCTACCAAAGAAGCACTACGTTACAGAACGGCCTTACATCAGGGTTATTTACAACTAAAAGAGCGACCTCTTAATACCAATACCGCTGTAGAAATTTGCAGCACCTTAAAATCTGTGAATATGGATATTAGGAGGGTGCCCGGAACCGTGTTAAGCAACAGTGTCACTGGGGATATCATATATACACCGCCTACCGGAGAGGATGTGATTCGAGGGTTATTGGGTAACTGGGAGACGTTTATTCATAATGAGGATGATATCGATCCACTGATAAAAATGGCGGCGGCTCATTACCAGTTTGAAGCGATCCATCCCTTTACGGATGGCAATGGCAGAACGGGACGTATTCTGAATATCCTTTACCTGATCGAACAAGGCCTGCTAAGCCTGCCTATTTTGTATTTAAGCCGTTACATTGTGCAAAAAAAGCAAGACTATTATCAACTCTTATTGAATGTCACCAAAAATCAGGAGTGGAAAAGTTGGATCTGTTTTATGCTTAACGCCGTGGCCGAAACCGCGCAATGGACGACTCACAAAATTGCCGCTGCTCGCCAGCTTATAGAGCATACAACCGAGTTTGTACGTGATTCTTTGCCTAAGATATACAGCTATGAATTGATCCAGCTTATTTTTGAGCAACCTTATTGTAGGATCAGTAATCTGGTTGATACGGGGCTTGCTAAAAGACAAACAGCCTCTGTTTATCTCAAGCAACTCTGTGACATAGGTGTACTACAGGAAACACAGTCAGGTAAAGAAAAGCTGTTCGTTCATCCAAAACTGATCCAGTTGATGACGAAAGACAGTAATCAATTTAAAGAGTATGGAGCGATTTCTGTGTAATATCGATTCAGGTGGTGTAATCATACTGATTGGCGGAGATCAGGTTTTTTATCAGTCAACGCTTACAGCTATCCTTAGCCATCAATTCATGAATTGATGGCATTTTATCGGTCTCATTTTGAATCAAAGTTTTAGAATACAAGATCGAAGTCTCGTAGAAAGAACTACATACTATTTCTTTATTATCTTCGTACCAATGGGTAATTTCTGGCAGTAGTTTTTTTGAAACAGGGTGCTTTGCATACGGGTTATGAAAAACTTCTATTTCAGCGCACCAAGGCTCATAACCTTGCGGCCAAAGTGACCTATATTCACTGCTAGATATATCCAGACAAAATGGGATACCTGCTAGAGCGCCTGGCGTGCGATCATAAAACTCGCCAATCCGAATATATCGTAAACCATTTGCATTTGCACCTGCCGACACCCCAACACGATTAAACTTCCCGATTGTACATGCGTTTGTGAATATAATAGCGGATAGTTCACTGTTTTCTTGATTGCAAAATAACCCAGCAGGAAATTGGGATTCACCAAGTAATCTCTTGATTGGCTTAAGTGAAGCGGTACGCTGGCCATTTACTACCTCAACTAAAGGATAAGCTCCATACAAATAACTCATTAATGCCCCTCGACTCCAAGTCATTGATCCTGGAGCATGGAAATCAGCTAAGGCGATAATAAAAGGCTTACCTGAAACATCTGGTTGGTCACAATATTTTTTACCAAGCTTATTCCCTATAGTTTTTGCAAATCTTTCAGCAGCCTCGCCAATTAGTCTTTTTTCCATATTTTTTGGAGGTTTGCTTGGCTCTGCATTCACATGGTTGTATCGCCTTTTAGGGTTCGCGGTTACCGCTTCAACCCAAGCTATGTCACCATGCCGATTTTCAATTAAGAAGTCAGGTGAGATGGATGGTTGAGTGACGAGTAAACCTTGCTCTCGAAAAGTTGCAAGAAGCTGTACCTCCCACATCCGGGTATGAAAATTTGACGTTTGGAAGTCACCGGCCCAATTTGCATCTGGACTAGGGAGTGCTAGATACAGCTGGTTAAGCATCCATGCCGCTATATGATGGGATGGTTTTGTCAAAAGTTTGAATAGATCAGAAACTTGTCGATTTTTAAAATCATATAAGACTGGACGAGGAGCTGTATTAGAAGGTATTGGTTCAGGTGGCTCACCACTCTTTAACAATATACTTAATTTATGTAAGGCTTCATCTAATAATCTGATATCACTATGATCAGCAATTACAGTCCAGACGTTGTCAATTCGACGCCTAGCTACCAGTAAGCCAAAAAATGAGTCTTTTTCATTGCAAGTAACAACTCCGAACGCCAACCCATCATCACTTTGCCAGGTATGAATAGGCAGTGCATTCCCAAAACCATGACCACGAGGAAGTGCAAGTGCATAAACATCGAATAATGACTGGGGAAGCTCTTTCATATTTTTATCCTAAATCGGTCTTAATCTTTAGTATTTTTAAAATTAATCAATTCGGTATCAGGTTATGGCTACTGTTGAATTTTGTTAGTTCGTTAAAAGTGCATCTTAAGTAAACCAAAGGAAAACTGGTTTATTAATTTAATAATAGTATTTAAAATGAACCTCAGATACTAAACCATATAAAATGAACTATGCACACCTTTAGAGTCTACGCTTACCTTCGAGCCTCAACCGATGAACAAGATGCAGAAAGAGCAAAAGAGGGGTTAACTGAATTTGCCCAAGGCAGTGGCCTAAAAATATCCACTTGGTTCATAGAAAATGAATCTGGAGCAAAATTGCATCGGCCAGAACTGTTTAGGCTGCTCGATATTGCACAACCAGAGGATGTATTACTGGTAGAGCAAGTTGATCGGATCAGCCGGTTAAATACTGTAGATTGGGAAACGCTAAAATCAATAATCAAGGATAAGAAAATTCGTATAGTGGCTCTGGATCTACCAACTAGCCATCAATTGATGACTACAAACGACGAGTTTACCAATAGAATGCTCGGCGCATTAAATGACATGATGCTCGATATGTTGGCGGCGATTGCTCGAAAAGATTATGAGGACAGGCGAAGACGACAATTTCAGGGGATCCAAAAAGCAAAAAAGAATGGAAAATACAAAGGTAGGCCAGACGATATTGAGCTTCAGGATAAAATAGCTGAACTGCTCGAAAACGACAAAACTTACAATCAGATCCAGCACTACCTTGGCTGCTCAAGGGCAACCATAGCTAAAGTCTCCAAGAAAATTAAGACTCATGGCTTAAATTAAGGGCTTTATTAATATAGGGGGGCTTCGAATGCCTTGTGGAATGAGGCTTACAGAGCCACTTTGGACTTTTCGCTGAAATGGGCGCAAAACCCC
>NZ_CANLZC010000169.1 GCF_947495455.1 uncultured Shewanella sp.
GAAAGCCACAACTTAATATAACATCAGCCGAATTCAACGCGATGACAGTAATGCGTTAAACCGATCTGAGGTTAATTTGGCAAATACTTAGTCGCAACACCTTTCATTTTTCCATTTATCCAAGCCTTGAAGTTGGCTATCTCACCATTGACGGTTTGAATATGGTAAACGCCATCTATGACTCTCTGTTTATTATTGATTAGCCGCTTATGATCACATTTTTTCTCTTTGGCTATTCCTACATATGCCCATGCACCATCACTGCAAAGCACTGAATTAACCTCAATATTCTTGGCTAAATTGGTTGCTATTTCTGACACAGTATCCGCTGATAATACTGGTGCTATCATATGCTTGCTTCGGTCTATTGAGAGCAATATTGCCACTTTTCCTTCTTTGGTTCTCTTATCGATATCACTCCCTCGTTTTCTGCTTACACGTGGTAGATGAATGGTTTTAGAACCTTTTTCTGAGTAAGCGAGAAAGAACTCATCTGCTTCAACAATGCCAGAGAGTTTGTCATCATTTTTGCCTGCTTGAGCACTGAGAAATCGATGTCGCCACAAGAAGGCTGTTTTAAGATTAATGCCGCATATTTTAGCGGCCTCTCTTAATGTTAACTTCAGCTTCATACAGTGGGCGTATTTTTCCCATAGATGACTTTTATGCAGTCTTGCAAGTGGAGTATTTGTTTTATTATTAAAGGTCTTATGACATTCGTTACAACGATATCTTTGTATCATCCTCGCTTTTCCCCACTTCTTGAACTTAGCAGAGTGACAATGTGGGCATTGAGCTGATGCATCAAAAAGAGGTTGAATGAGCTCATCGATAGGAATGTCACTGTCTAATGCTTGAATTGACTGGTGAACGACTTCTCTTTGGCCTGGAGTCATAGAGATAAGTGATTTTGTTATCTGGCTAAGTTTACTCACAAATAATTTTGTTTTCATTGCTATGACCTTCAATCAGTTAGCTTCACCTATTAAGTATAGACAACATTTTTATACAACAGCGCCCAATCTTTTGACTTTGAACATGCCTTAAAAGCATTACAAGCAGGTAGAAACCTAACAGGCAAAGAGGGTATCCTCTGTCCGTTAATCAAACAACTGGCAGTATTGACAGATTTAAATAATCGGGGTGTTGAGAATATTCTTATCGCTTATGTTGATGGGCTAACAGGCTTTCCTGAAGCCATAGCCAGTATTTTTCCTCAAGTAGAGGTTAAGTTATGCGTGATCCATTAAATCCGCAATTTGATGCAATATGTCGCATCAAAAAGCCTTTATAGCGGATTTAAAACCGATTTATCGAGCCGTTTTACTAAGGAAGTGGCTGAAATAGCACTGGATGAACTTGAGGCGAAATGGGGCAATGCTTATCCATTGGATATCAACGCTTGGCGCCGAAAATGGGATAATTTATCGCCTGCTTTTAAATATAGGAAGTGTTAAGTATCCAGAGCATATTTGAAAAGTAATTTATACGATCAACGCTGTGGAAGCAGTGCATCGTAAATTTAGAAAGTTAACTAAAACCAAAGACGCCTTTCCCAACGAAAATAGCTTGTTGAAACTGCTTTATGCAGGCATATTATACCCGTGATAAATGGACTATGCCGATTCATAATGGGAGCTTATGTTTATCGCAACTGGCTATTTATTTTGAAGGGCGTTTAGATAACGTGCAGGGTATTTAAATGATATCACAGACACAGAATAGTGAACGCCCTCGATTAAATTTAGATGTGATTTTAAATTAATCTTATTACCCGCTTTAAGAATACAAGAAACCTTTTATTGTATTTGCTTTTACGTTATTGTTTAATTTATGGATGTTGTTTAATTTATGGGGAGTGATTAAGTTATAAATACTTTATAGTTATAAGTGTTGTTTGGGTTATGAATGTTTGGTATTTTAAGGCGTAAGTATTTTCTATTTTTATATATGTTTTAGTTGTATAATCTGCATGCGTTAAGTTGTTAAGTTGTATAATCATAATATCAATAGCATCAACTCATAACTGATTATTTTTCATGATTAGTGTTATGTTATTTTTAATAGGCATATTAAATAAATTTATAAAACATAACTCTTCAGACCAAGTGAACTATAGAGAAATAAAAAATGATATATCTTATTGATTTAGAACAAACGATGAAAAACTATCCGGTATTTTTCTCTTGGGTGGAGGTTACCCCTGAGCGAGTTCGTGCTAATGCAGAGGTCATGAAGCGTCTCAACTTAAGTCGCAGTCAAAGATCATCGAAATACGTACCAATATTTTATCTTGGTTATAGTGCGGAGGATACTAAGGTATACTTTGTACATTGGGAGGATAAGAATAAAACTAAGTTTATAATTGCAGAATGCTATCTCGATGATCCCCTTAAAAGGTTATTGCATTACATGTTCTTTAATCGTTCGATTGATCCGACATTATGGAGTTATGTTGAAAAAACACAATACCCTACCGCTGACGATATTTTTCAATTATTAGATGTTCATAACCTACTAAAAAACGTAAAAGATTTTTCAGGAAAAAAAATAAATTATAAAGATTGTCTTTATTGGGACGAATCCCTTTTCACTTTATATAGACTGTTGGAAGACGGTGAATTTCAGGATGTTGATTATCCTGATGACTATTTATCTTTATCTGATGACGGTTATCCTAGTCGAATCCTTCGTATTAAGACCGTTATTTCAAACTTTAAAGATCTGAAAACGACTATTGCCAAAGGTGTGTCTTTGTGTAAAAAATCGGATGAAATACGGCAGGATTTAATCGTATTATATTTTGATGAAACGATAACAAAAAAAGTATTATCTCGTTATACTAAAAATAAAGAGTTAGAGGAAGGCAAAGGAGGAAATATAGGCTATTTAGGCAATGATATGACTTATAGTATATATTGTGTATCACCTATTGATTTGCTTAAAACTATGGCTTATCAGGTCATGGTCTCAGGAAACAGTAAAAAAGAAATCGGTCTTGCAAAGTCAATAATGTCATCATCTTTTATTTTATCCGCTTGTCAAAGCGCCGTGATGAAAATAAATAAATTTTTAAGTGGTCAGGTATGTGCAATTCATGGTTCATCGATCCAAAATTGTAATTATCTTTGCCAGTCAAAAAACGTTTACAGTAAGATGGAACAGGTAGTTAATCATGAGGTGTGTGCAACTCATGGTTTTTTAAAAGAACGGTGTGATGAAAATTGTACTAATAAAAATTATTCTTTTTTATATAAATATTATTATCAGGGGTTATTAGAGCAAATATTCCGGACAAGTAATGTTAAAAACCTTAATTATATGAAAAAAGTGTTTAATAATCCTGAAAAGTACAATTTAATCGTGCTTATGTCTATTCTCGTTGATTTTAATAAATTTATGTATAATGTACAAAAAAGAGATACGTTCAAAGATAAAATAAAACCGATATTACATGATACGAGAAATGCTGTCGTCGACAGGTACAATAATACTCCCATTAGCGATGATGTTGAAGTCGAGAAGAGGATAGAAGGATTGTTATTGGAGATACAAGAGATAGAAGGTGATCAAAAGCTGATAAATTATGCTGAGAATCTTGTTGCTGTAGTGCCCGACAGTAAAGTGGTTACTTACGTTAGAGATATGGGAAATAATCAACTTAATGCGGATAATTTTAAAACAATAACCGATAGAGAAGGTGATTTTATGATTGACGGTAATACGTTATCTTATGGTAATGGGCAAGATAAACGTATTGATGCAGTAAGATATCAAAAATATCACAGTTTATTTAAAACCTTTAAAACAGATAAGCTGCCTTTAAGGTGTACGATTTCCTTCACGACTGCACGTATTTGTCAGTTAGCGTCTTTCTCTAATTGTTCAACTGTAGAGTTGACATCGCTCATTTATGCTTTATTTGGATTTTGGAATAAGGACTGTTTAAGATCTGCGATGTTTATACACAGCTACCATGAAATGTTTTTAGTCGCAAAAAATTTTGGCGTACCTTATAAATATGGCCAATATCCTGATGAGTTACCTAATGAAAGTTGGGCGAATAAAATACTCTGTACACGTGATGCGGTCACAAGAATACAGCTATATATTATTAGCCGGAAACAAAAGAGAAAGTGGAATGCTGGTTTTGGTTATTCGTATAAGGATAAAATGAATGCTGCAAATTTCCTTATCAAGTGTTTGCAATCACATTTTGATAATCAAGAATACATATCACAGCAAGTCAAAAAATATGGACCAGTCATAGCTAAGGGAAACTTATCAGAGGCTTTTAGCCAGATAATACATATGGTGCCTGAGTGGTTTTTAGATCATGGATTGAGGAAATATCGTCCTGCTAGAATAAAAGCAATAAAAAAGATAAACAGGCCAGAGACGTTAAAGCAGCAAATGGCAAGGCGCGAAAAAGAAAAAGCAATACAACATGATATAAACAAAGCTATTAAAGAAGAACACAGAGCTGCAAGAAGAAAAATAATGGAAGACTCAAGGAGTACTCATGCTGCTGCCTTAGCAAAGGCGAGAGAAGAAGCAAAAGTAAGAAGAGAGGAAGAAGCAAGGTTAGAAGCAGTAAGATTAGCTGAAGAAAAAGAAGCTAGAAGGGCTGAAAGAAAGGCTAAAAGAAGGAAGGAACGAAGGATGGCAAGGGCTAGAAGAGCTGCAGGAAGAGCGATACAAACAAAATTAGCTGTAAGACATGAAGTAGAAAGACAAGAAGCAAGAGAAGCGGCAAGAGATGCAGCAGGAAGAGCGATAGAAACAAAAGTAGCAGCAATCAAAGCAGCAGAAAAAGAGAAAAAAGACAAACAAAGAACATGGAGCGATGTCTTCTGGGATGCTTTGGATGACTTTAACCTTGGATAAGGCATTGAACTAATAGTCCTCTTTGTGAGTAGCTTTTTTGAGTAAGATGGAATTTATTGCCTGCTTTTAAATATAGGAAGTGTTAAGTATTCAGAGCACATTCGAAGGGGGATTTACACCACCAACGCTGTTGAAGTAGTGCACTGTCAATTTAGAAAGTTAACTAAAACGAAGGGCGCATTTCCAAACGAAAATAACTTGTTAAAATTGCTTTATGCAGGTTTGACCTGGTCAACTGAATTCGGTCACCCTAGTTAAGTTCGTTAAGCTGTACTAGCTCAGACCTGATCTGACAGTTACCCGATTTTTGAAGGGCGTTTAGATAACGTGCTGGATATTTAAATTATATCACTGACACAGAATAGTGAACGCCCTCTTAAAATCTCACAGCTGGAATAAATAAGTCTAAATTGGAACGTTATATTAACTATATGATTAGTTAGGCTTTATTACCTGCCTGATGCATCATAAATATTGCTGATATCAACAGAAGTTGTTCGTCTGCCTGCTTCTATTTCTCGACAGTATCGATTTAACATACTTTCATTAAATCTCGTATTTTTTCTATATTGCCGTACTTTTGCTGCTATTATATCTTTGAATAAAGGTTTGGTTATTTTATCTTTTTTTTCTCCAAATATTTTATAAGATTCATCTCTAAATATATGATCCAAAGAATATTTTTTGTAGTTGCTTAAACGGTCAATTGCTCTGTCAATCATATTTTGCCATTTGGTTCCTTCATTTAAATATTTAAGTGAAAAATAATAGGGATAATAAAAAGGGGCAAAAAATTCTAATGCGATGAATTCATTTTTAAGGTTAATGCCAAGTTGTTTTTGTAATGCCAAGTGTTTAGTATTAACACTTGAAGGGGTATAGTACCCCGTTGAACTGACTTTTGCGTCGAAATGTAAATAACGGTCGGTTGTTTCAGGGGCTTTAAGTATTGTTTTTCCCTTATTTCTTAACATAAGTTTGTAAGAATTTAATTTAGTTTGTAGTATCCTTTGATTGGTATTTGGATCATTGATACCAGCATGCCCAAGTATTAATTCTAGTGAATTTGCATTTATGAGGTCAAAAGTACCTGGGTATTGTGACGGATAGTCTTGTGCAAAAGAGCCATGTTTAGCGACCAATAATTCGATTATTACATTAGTTTTGTAACTGAATAAGGGCAGTATAGGTTGAAATCCTCGAGCATTAACCGTTTTGTGTCCGTTGTGGTTTGCAAAAGATACATGCGCTGTACTAATAAAATCGCATGAAGACATATCAATCACTTTTTTTGTGGCAGAGGTTCCTATCCAATTATCAAGACTATTAAAGATATTAAGGTTACCAGGTACTGGATCTTTTAAATCTAGGACAACGTCGATTCTGTCCTTGAGCGGTATGACGTGGTTTAATTGATACGACTAACCCAGTTAAGACATAATTGATTTAACTGGAGATTGAAATGAAAACACGT
>NZ_CANLZC010000170.1 GCF_947495455.1 uncultured Shewanella sp.
GGAGCAATTAACGACCTTGCCTACAGCATGTTGAATTCCCGCTGAAAGATCACTTATATAATGGAATTGGTATAAAGCCCCACAAACGACTGTAGAAATCATCACTCAAGATCAACAGCCCCCTAGCCTCGATCAATGCTAATTTCAGAAATATAGCCTTTTTCAGTACTTAATAAAGCTTGTTTCAACATGGAAGCGGCTTCACTTGCCTCCATGAAAGCGCTTGTATTTAGATGAGTACCACTTGTAGACCAGAAATCAGTATTCATTCCCCCAGGATAGACTGCAACGATTTTAATTGGACTGGTTTTGAGTTCCAGTTTTAATGCGTTAAGAAAACCTTTAATTGCCCATTTTACGGCGCAATAAGTCGATTCATTGGTTTTGGCTGTATTAGCGGCACTGGACATCACTATGGCCAGTGTCATTGGCTTGTCTTTAAAGCGTTTAATGGCTTCTTGTATGACATAAATACAGGCGGTGACATTGTCATCGATGAGCTGTTTAATTTGAGTGGGATCTTGTGTTTCGATTGGACCAAACAGACCACTGCCTGCACAATGAATGAGGCAGGTTGGCATACAAGGCAGTGCATCAAATAATTGAGCAATGTCCTCATAATGAGATAAATCGGCCGTATAGGTATGGACTGCTTGATGCGATGTCAGTTGCGTTGCAATCTGCTGAAGACGTCGAGTGTTTCTTCCTGTTAAGAATAAGTGTGCATTATCTTTGGCATATTCAAAAGCGAGGGCTGCACCTAAGCCACTGCTTGCTCCTGTGATCATAATCATGGCCAGTTTCCTTAAATAACAGGATTATTTCTGGTTTGCATCTTCAATGGATCTGGCTCTAGTACTGAGATGAGATACGGCAGCTTGCAGCGCAAAATAGTAGCCTTGGGCACCAAGACCACAGATCACACCGATAGCTTTATCTGAGAAATAAGAATGATGTCTAAAAGGTTCCCTGTTGTGAATATTGGATAGATGGACTTCAATAAAAGGGAGGGCAGTACCCAATAAAGCATCTCTTAATGCCACACTGGTGTGAGTAAAAGCGGCGGGGTTGATAATCACAAATTCTGCTGTGGTGTTATGAATTGCGTCGATCAGTTCATGTTCAGCATTGGATTGAATGTGTTCTATTTCAATGTGGTTTAATGATGCTTCTTTATTCAGTTCGTCCACAATTTGCTTGAGTGTGTGGTGTCCATAATGTCCAGGTTCCCTTTTTCCTAATAGATTCAAATTGGGCCCGTTAACTAAGAGAATTTTATGTTGCGCAATCATTGATAAAGCCTTTTAATAGCAAGAGTTCTGATTTCAGCAAATAATAGGGAAATTGTCGAGGGCGCGCGACTAAAAATATAGGATAAGAAGGTCAATAGTCGGTTTTCTTTTGTCTGAGGGTTTTAGTGAGCCCTTTTTGTTTCTTGGCTGTAATACGGCGTTGTTGGCTACTTTTGGTCGGTTTGGTGGCGATACGTTTTTTCTGTGTTTTGCCTACACTGGAAACCAGTTCGATGAATTGCATGAGAGCGGTTTGACGGTTTGAATCTTGGCTACGACTTTGCTGACACTTTATAATAATTTTACCGCTTTTACTAATGCGGTGATCGGCTTTTTTTAGCAGTGCTTGCTGATAAAAAAAAGGGAGGGAAGAGGTTTTTATGTCGAAAATTAATTGAGCGGCCGTTGAGACTTTATTGAGATGTTGTCCCCCTGCACCGCTGGAGCGGATGAACTGCCATTCGATTTCATGCTCTGCAATCTGTACTGCGTTGGATATTTTTATCATTCTTAAATTAAGTGAGTAGGTTAGTGATGCTATCATAGCATTTTTTATTATTGCCATTGGTTTTTGTATTTATTCATCTGTTATTTTATTTTCAGTAAAACCTTTAATCAGTGCCGATCAAGTGCTTTCGGTGATGGCATTGGTAGTGTCAAAGCTGAGAGTTATGCTGTGGTTGTGGGTGAATAATATAAAAATTAACTTCGAGCTTAGAATAAACTGAGGGCGGTTGTTCCTATGCCAATGAGTCTGATTGCTTTACTGTGACTTTCTTTTTGGGGTTATGAAAACCAGTGGCCTTGAATATCGTGATTAGACATAGGTCTAACATGTATTAGCGCCCTTTATTATAAGTGAGTATTTTTGATGTTAATCGTTTTTGTTGTGCTTTGGCTTTTAAAAACGCGCGATGAATGAGTGAACTCCTTATTCCACGGGGCTTACTAGAATATTGGATGAGGTGAATTTGCCCTTTAAAATATGTGAATTCACTCATTTTCAATGCCACTGTTCATGTTTTCTAACAGGGAGAGTATAGATTTTCGAGCTGTATAGGCTAAATAGCTGTGTTTACAGTAATATGTTTCGAATACATAATCCGCAGCATTAAATAGGTGCGAGGCAGAGAAAGGGGTTTTCTCTGTAAATGGAACATGTGGAATAAGATAAAAAATCAAAGTATTCGTTTTCAATTACGCTTAGCAATGAGTTTGTTTTTGATCATGGCGTGTGTATCGATTGCCGTCGTTGTGTATCAACAAGCATCAGCGCTATTGATGCAACAAACCTTAAAAGAGCATCAATCTAAATTAAGTGTGTTATCTGATACGATTGCCAGTCAATTTGTCAGTTATATCGATGTGGCAAAAGATCTTGAAGTGACTTTTAGATCGGGGTATTTACATGGACTGACGTTTTCAAATGATGATGTTATGTATGAGGGAAGAAAGATCAATGATGCTTTTATTGATGGGCAGTCTATTGTTGGCAATACCAGTATTGTTGATAGGTTTACCCATGATACCGATGTTACGGCGACGATTTTTTTGGCTTCAGGCAATGAATTTGTCAGAGTGGCAACGACATTAAAAACAGATTCTAGCCATAGGGCGTCTGGCGCCATATTAGGACCAGGGCATCCTGCCTATACTAAATTGAGTAATGGTCAAGTTTACTACGATAAAGTACGTTTATTTGGCCGAGAGTATATTAGTTATTATTCCCCCATAAAGGATGAATTTCATCGAATACGCGGTGTGTCAGCAGTGGCATTGCCCATTGAGGATGCATCGGAAACGATTTTTGCTAATCTTGCGCTATTAGGTTGGGGGGATAGTGGTTATACCATAGTGGTTAATCATCATGCCGATTATTTGGGGGAATACCTTTATCATCCCCAAAAGAAACGTCAAGGTGAATCGATTCTTGATCTCAAAGATAATGAAGGTAAGAAAGTCTTTGCTGAAATAGTGAATAATGAGAATGGAGTGATCCGCTATTTCGAAAATATTAAAGGTCAGGCGAAAGAAAAATACGCTGTCTATACCCAGGTACCTGGCTGGGATTGGACCTTGATTGGAGGCTCTTATATTGAAGAAGTCACTAAAGGTAGTAATCATTTACTCATGTTGATCATGGGAGTATCGAGTGTTGTTACTCTGATTATTTTCACTTTGCTGAGTATTTTTCTTTATCGAATGACGGGACCATTACAAGACTTAACTGGCTATATGGATCAACTCAGCCAAGGGCAAGTGAGCTTGAAGATTCCAGAAGTGGAAGGTAATTCTAATAATGAGATAAAGCAACTTACTCATGGTTTTCATGTAATGGCATTTAAGTTTAATGGCTTAGTGTCTAATATACGAGAAGCAAGTGTACAAGTTCAAACACGTGCAGAGCATGTTGCAGCGGATGCTAAAGAGAGTTTGTTGCAAGCGGATGTACAACATCAACAGGTGGAATTAGTTGTAACAGCCATTGAGCAAATGGCCTCATCTGCGCAATCTGTAGCAGAGCAAGTTGAAAGCATCGCAGTGAGTGTTCGTTCTGCCAATGAGGTCAGTTTGTCAGGGTCTGAGCTGGTTAAAGAGGTGAGAAGTGAGATTGCAGATCTAAACATTCAGTTACGTCAATCTGCTGAAGCCATTGATATGGTGAGTCGTCAAAGTGAAAATATTCAAGCAGTGACACGCATGATTGATGAAGTGGCAGAACAAACGAATTTGTTAGCCTTGAATGCGGCGATTGAAGCGGCAAGAGCTGGGGAGCAGGGGCGAGGTTTTGCCGTTGTTGCCGATGAGGTAAGAACCTTGGCGCATCGCACACAAGGTTCGGTGAAGGAAGTCGTGACCATTATTGATCAGTTAAGAGATTATACGAGCAGTGCTGTGACCTTGATGTCAGAAAGTCAAATAAAAGGTAAAAAAGTGACAGAGCAAGCTCAACAAGCGGGGATTGCGTTAGATCAAATTACCGATCAAGTGACCGATATTGCATGTAAGTCTGAGGTGATTGCTGCCACGGCTGAGGAACAAGCACAAGTGACTCAAGAAGTGGCAGTTAATGCAACTGAAATCAGTCGACTGAATCAAGATGGTCAAGAGATTGCTGGTAAAACGGCAAAAAATGCAGAAAATTTAAAGCAGTTATCGACGGAGCTAAGTGAACAAGTTGATTATTTTTATTAATTGACTTACGTTTCAAGTTATTTGCTAAATCAATACCCCTAAAATAGGGGTATTGATGGTTAACTTCTCTGGACGTGAATAGCCAGCAAAGAGGTGCAAAACCTGTTTGACTTTGGTTGTTTTATTTATTATTTATGTGTTTTTTGGGTTAATTTTTGTTTTGGGATTGATGCTATTTAAGGCGCTTATGGTGTAATCATTAAGTTTTAACTTAAAAGGTCATAGAATTCGGGTAAAATTTTCTCTTTTGTTATTTATTAATTGTCAAAGGGGTGTGAATGTGGATCAATTGAAGTCGGATCATAATCACAGCACTCAAATAAGCAATAATTCCTCTTTTCATCGCAGTGAAAATTTAATTTTTGTTATTTCTGTATGCCTCATAAGTTCATTAGGCGGTTTTTTAGTTGGATTTGATACAGGGGTTATCAATGGCACGTTTGACGGCTTGTATTCTGTGTTTGGAAGTAATCATGTTGCCAGTGGATTTAATGTAACTGCAATTTTATTGGGGGGAGCTGCAGGCGCGCTATTGTCAGGTCTGTTTGTTGATCGTTTAGGTCGGCGTTCTATGTTGATTGTAGCGGCTAATTTTTTGGTGATCAGTGCATGGGGGGCGGGGATCACTGATTCTTCTATTGGCTTTATTTTATATCGAATGTTAGGTGGAATAGCCATTGGTGTTTTGTCTGTTATCACTCCCATTTATATTGCAGAAATTGCGCCTTCTCAATACCGAGGGAGGTTAATAGGCTTGCAGTATATGGCCATCTTACTGGGACTCTTGTCTGCAAGTTTGAGTAATGATGTATTAGTGAATATTGCGGGTAAATCGACACATCTTCTTTGGCTTGATGCAGAAGCGTGGCGTTGGATGTTTTGGATTGAACTGTTTCCTGCTTTTCTTTTTCTTTTTTTATTATTCTTTATTCCTGAGAGTCCCCGCTTTCTCGCTGCCATTGGTAATCAAAGAGCTGCTCATGAAGTGCTTATTAGGTTGCATGGTCAGCAAAAAGCGGCGAGTGTAGTGGCTAAGCTTAAGTTAACTTTGCCCTTAACCCATTATCCGACTATGGCTGATTTACTAGAAAATGGTCAAAAGAGAATTAAAAGTGTACTTTGGTTAGCCTTGGCATTAGCGGCACTTCAACAGTTAATGGGTATTAATGTGATTTATTATTACGGGGTTGTTCTATGGCAAGGCGTTGGCTTTTCTGAAACAGATACCCTATTGATTACTATTATTACTGGTATGGTAAGTATTGCAGGTTGTTGTTTGACTCTTATTTTTATTGATAAATGTGGACGCAAACCGTTTTTGATTATTGGTTCCATGGGCATGACATTAACCTTAGGCTTGATTGTTTATGCGTTTGCCAATGCAGAATTTGGTTTAAATGGGGAGTTAAATTTAGGGACTTATGATTGGTTAGCGTTAATATCGGCAAATGTCTATGTGTTCTTTTTTAGCTTGTCATGGGGGCCTGTTACTTGGACATTACTTGCCGAAATGTTTCCCCAAAAAATACGCGGTTTAGGCATGGCTTTGAGTGGCTGTACGCTATGGTTGGTGCACTATGTGATGATAAGAAGTTTTCCTTTTTTACTTAAAGTGTTCGGCTTAGCACAAACTTACAGTTTTTATTGTCTGTTTACTTTATTTTCTGTGCTACTTCTTTTGCGTTATATTCATGAGACCAAAAGGCAAACCTTAGAAGATATTCATCAGTTTGAATTAATACCAATTCCATTATATAAGTGATCTTTCAGCGGGAATTCAACATGCTGTAGGCAAGGTCGTTAATTGCTCCTG
>NZ_CANLZC010000171.1 GCF_947495455.1 uncultured Shewanella sp.
TAGAGATAGGACTCGGATTTTGACGCATTTAAACGATCAGTCAACCGATCAATAAATCGTTAAATGATCGGCATTAATTCTCTTGAATGGCTTTTTTATTGGTGAAAATGGGTTAGTTTATGAGTTTGTTCTTGGCTTCAATCCATTGCGACATATATTGAGTACTTTTCATGCTGTGGTGCAATAACATGGAACCTAAAAAATTATTTTGGCGATGAGTGGCTAATGTGTGGTTTATCTCATCGATGCGCTTAATGAGTCGGTTTTGATATTTAGCTTCATCGAAGCGTTGATTGAGCCAATTGGGGCCGTTTTGCTGCAATTTAAGCCAGAGTGTTTTGTTGCGATAAAGCTCGATGGCTAATTCTGCAAAATGATGAAAATCATCATGACTTAATAGTGTCGCAGTGTTTTCTTCCACTGCTTCATTGGCCACACTATGATCAACAAGGCTGTTATTGACAAGCGTGTCATTGGCAAGGTGGTCATTTAAAAATAACCCTTCGCGACCTACGGATGTGGTCACACTGGGAAGGCCGCACTCTGCGGCATCAATGAATTTCCCTTTTAGGCCTGCTCCGAATCTGAGAGGAGACAATAATACTTTTGCATCGCTGAGCATGGCTTTTGCATCATCAACCCAACCTTTAACGAGAAAACCTTGCTTTTCATTATGAAGTTGCGTGGCTTTCTTAGGAGGATAAGCACCATAGATATGGAGCTGCGCTTGAGGTAATTTTTTGCGAATGAGTGGCCATATGTATTGTTTTAAACATAGAACTGCATCCCAATTGGGCTCATGGCGGAAGTTTCCAATAGAAACAAAATGTGCTCTTTGTTCAAAGGGGTTAAAAGAGGGATCCTTTAAAGCGGGCAACATGAAAGGAATATAAATTAAGATAGATTTAGGCACATTGAAGCGTTCTTGCAACAGCTTCATTTCATATTCGCTGATCATAATACTGAGATCGCAGCGTAAAATAGCGGCGATTTCACGTTTGGCCTGTTCGCTGTATAAATGATGATTATCGACAGCTTGTATAACGGTTTGAGGCTGAGCCTTTGCCATTTTTTGTCTGGCGAAACGTAAACAATGCAAATCTTCGGTGTCGAGGATCCTCAAGGCTTGAGGGCAATGTTTTTCAACCCGCCAAGCAAATTGCTCCTCCATCATGAAACGATCAAAAAGAACGATATCAGGCTGAAGTTGAATGATGAAATCATCAAAGCTGCTGTCATTGATATCAATATGGGTGGCGGTAATATTTAAATTTGATAAAACAACGGCATGTTCGCTACTCTGAGCCGGACTGGCATAAGTGATTCGGTATCCTTGCTGTGAAAAAGTGTTAAGAAGCTGCAGCATACGAGATCCGGCAGCACTGGAATTAGGTTCGGGCCAAACATAGCCTATAACGAGAAGTGTTTTCATGCCTAGATTATACCTAGGCGAGCTCATGTTTGGCACTGTAAATTGAGTGAAGAAATGGAGCGAATAAATAACCTGAACTCGGGATAAGCAGCGCCGCTTAATAGCACTATTTTTGCCCCTATCTGTGTTGTGCTTTCTACGAATAGCCCGCTATTAGAGTCGAAATCCCGCCTTGATACCGACAAAAATTGCAGTATTAAGCCAAGTCCGAAAATAAAGAATGACCTGACTCTAAAAGAGAATGTTGAGATTATTCTATAAGGGCTTAGGTTTTGTTGAAGTGGGGCGTTTTCGAGATTATTCTAAACAAGATGTGAATAAGCTATTTTATTGAGAACAGATATTGATTTAGCTAAATAGTAGGAACAATTAAATGTCAAAGAGCAACAATATAGACAATGAAAGTACTGTCTTGCCTGATAACCTTCATGAGTTTTACCATGCCCATGTGTACTTTGATGAAATGACTCTGCCGCTGGCAAGACAATTATGTCAACAAGCGGCGAGCTTATTTGAGGTTAAATTAGGTCGTATTCATCAAAAGTTAGTTGGACCCCATCCTAAATGGAGCTGTCAGTTGGCTTTTACTCGAATGGAATACGATACATTACTTCACTGGTTGAATGAAAATAGGCAAGGCTTATCCATTTTAATTCATGCTGATACAGGGAAAGATTTACAAGATCATACAGAACATGCGTCATGGTTAGGTGTACCATTAGCATTGAATTTGGCCGTATTCCGTTAAAAATAGGAAAAGAAGTGATGAAAGTAGGAGCAGGTCATTGACCCATTAAGGTTAATTTATTGCTGCTTTATCGAGTCAATCCTTACATTATTATTGCAAATGTTTATTTCATCATGGCTATTATGTGCGCCGTGTAGCATTTTTTCCTGCTTAAGTATCTTCTAATGTGGATGCTTGGGATACTCAAGGTAAGCCACGTATCAGCGCATCATCCGTAATTTGGAGTCCCATGGACAAATCTCAAGAGAAACTTTTACTCAAGTGGTTAAAGTCACATAAAAAAGCCAGTGGACACTATTTATCTTTGAGTGTGTTATTAGGCGTTTTAACGGGAGGGGCATTAATTATTCAGGCTTGGTTGTTGGCTCAATGTTTACATGGGTTGATTATTCTCAACATGCCAAAGTCTGACTTTGCATTTGAGTTTGTTGCATTTATCGCGATTATTGTACTGAGAGCCTTGCTTGCTTATGCAAGAGAAAGAGTCAGCTTTATGGCGGGTCTTCGTCTTAGGCAACACATAAGAGAGGCGGTGCTCAATAAGCTTTCAACACTTGGGCCAGTATTTATTAAAGGTAAACCTGCGGGCAGTTGGGCTACTCTGGTTTTAGAGCAAGTTGAAGATTTACATGACTTTTATGCAAAGTATCTACCCCAGATGATGCTAGCGGGTTTTATTCCTCTTATGATTTTGGTGAGCGTTTTTCCTATGAATTGGGCCGCAGGCCTAGTATTAGCCTTGACGGCACCTTTAATTCCTTTGTTTATGATTTTAGTGGGAATGGGAGCTGCGGACGCGAATCGAAAAAATTTCACTGCCTTATCGAGATTAAGCGGTCATTTCATGGACCGCTTAAAAGGGTTAAGTACCATTAAGTTGTTTTATCGAGGGGAGCAGGAGGCAAAAGCCATAGAAAAAGCCTCTAATGAGTTTAGAGAGCGGACTATGTCTGTACTAAGAATGGCATTTTTAAGTTCGGCGGTATTAGAGTTTTTTGCTGCCGTGTCTATCGCTGTACTCGCGGTTTATTTTGGTTTTAGTTATTTAGGTCATTTGAACTTTGGCAATTACGGCACCCCCGTGACCTTATTGACGGGATTCTTCGTGTTGATCCTCGCCCCTGAATTTTTTCAACCGCTCAGAGATCTGGGCACTCATTATCATGCTAAGGCGCAAGCCATTGGCGCCGCAGAAGCATTAGAAGCCTTATTGTCATATGAAGAGCAGACATCATCACTGGATCAAGAGGAAAAATCGAATGCGGCAACAACATCTCATTTAACACCTGATGCATCGAATACCACTTCGACAGTGATTAATGAGTTTGTTGACATAAAAGTAGAAGAGTTAGAGGTGATGAGTTTTGACGGCCAACGATTGTTAGGTCCAATCAGCTTTGAGTTAAAAGCCAATGAGCATATTGCCATTGTGGGTCCAAGCGGGGCAGGTAAAACCAGTTTGCTCAATGCCATCATGGGTTTTTTGCCTTTTCGTGGTGACATTTTTGTCAATGGTATTGCATTGTCCAGTGTTGATTTAACCCATTGGCGAAAGAGGTTGACTTGGCTTGGCCAAGAGCCGCAATTATTTCATGGCACAATTCGAGACAATGTGGCCTTTGCTAATCCTGATTTAACGGACACACAAGTGATTGCATTATTGAAGGCTGCAAGTGCAATGGATTTTATCACGCCTCTGGCATTAGGTATTTATCATACTGTTGGAGAGCAATCGTCAAGTGTTTCCGTTGGGCAAGCGCAGCGCATTGCCCTTGCTCGTGCTTTAGCCCATAACGCAGATTTGTATTTATTAGATGAACCGACAGCCAGTTTAGATAGCCATAGTGAACAATCGGTAGTGCTTGGTTTATCAAAGGCAATGAGTTTGAAGACTAGCATAATGGTGACCCATCGCTTGGAGCAGCTTAAAGAAAAAGATCGAATCTTGGTATTGGATGAAGGAAAATTGGTTCAGGAAGGGCGCTTTGAGGAGCTTGCAAGTTGCGATGGTTTATTTTGTCATATGTTAAATGAAGCAATGGAGTCAACACTCTTTTTTGATCCCACTTTTGATGAAATGTTTGAAAAAAGTCCTTTAGAAAAAAATGTCTCTAAGGAAGAAGATCAATGAAAGTATTAATACCTTATCTTTATATGTTTAAAAAGCAGTGGTTGATGCTATCAGTGGGACTATTACTGAGTATCGTGACTTTATTGGCCGGTATTGGTTTGCTGTCATTGTCGGGATGGTTTTTATCTGCCTCAGCCATAGCGGGTTTAAGCTTAGTGACCGCTCAAGCATTTAATTTTTTTACTCCAGCCGCAGGTGTGCGCTTTTTTTCTATTACGCGCACAGCCAGCCGCTATGGTGAGCGGTTGGCGACACATCAGGCGACATTTCAATTATTAACCCAATTAAGGTGCTGGGCTTGGGGGAAGTTGTTACCTTTAAGCGCACTAGACTTGCAAGGGATAAGGCGTGCAGATTTACTCAATCGGTTAGTTGCCGATATCGACACACTGGATCATTTATATCTTCGTCTTGTTACGCCAATTTTTGCGTCTTTATGTGTGCTTGTAGGCTTATTCGTTTTTGTTTCATTCTTTGATGTGTATTTGGCAATGGTATTATCTGGAACCTTGTTGATATTATTGCTTGCAATCCCCATACTTTTTTATCAATTAGGGAAAAAGCCTGGTCGAACTCTCATTGAAATGAAGCGGCAGTATCGCACCATTTTATTGGATTATATTCAAGGTCAGGCAGAGCTCACATTGTTTGGTGCTCAAGCGAGATATCGTGATCAACTCGAAGCGGTTGCCCTTAGGTTTTACAACAGCCAAAAAAACATGGCGAATATTACCGCCCTAAGTCAATCTTTACTCATCATGTTACATGGTGGCACACTGGTGTTATTAATGTATCTAGCGGCGTCTGGTGTTGGCAGCCATAATCCACCTGGCCCTATGCTCGCCATGATAGTTTTTATGGCCATGGCGACGATTGAAATGTTGATGCCCATTGCGGGGGCATTTCAACATTTATCCAGTTGTGTTGCATCAGCAACGCGAGTCAGCGAATTAACTCACCAAACGCCGAGTATCTTATTTCCCGAAATGAGTCTCAGTAATGGCGGTAATGTCAGTGCGCCTGAAGCATTGGTGATTAGAAATTTGCATTTTGCTTATGAGAGTAAACAAGCTGTGCTATCGGGTATTAACCTTTCTATTCAGAAAGGAGATAACGTGGCGTTACTTGGAAAAACGGGTTGTGGAAAATCCAGTTTATTATCATTGATCACCAGAGATTGGTTAGCAAAAGAAGGTAGCATTCACATCAATGGGCGAAATATTGCTGACTTTAGTGAGGCGAAATTACGCCAAAGCATGACTGTGATGAGCCAACGTGTTTACTTATTGAGTGGCACGCTCAGAGATAACTTGCTCCTTGCCATGAATACTCAGCCTAGCAAAATGAAAAAGCAGGAACGAGAAAAACTTGATAAACACTTAATTCAAGTATTGCATCAAGTGGGCTTGGATTATTTAGTGGCATCAAAGGAGGAAACCACAAATGGACTCGATCAATGGATAGGTGAGGGAGGAAGGCAACTGTCTGGTGGTGAGCAAAGAAGGATCGGTGTGGCTAGAGTGTTATTAAGAGATGCGCCACTATTATTATTGGATGAACCCACTGAAGGACTGGATAAGAGAACAGAGCGAGATATTTTGCAGTTATTGTTTGCGTTCGCTAAAGACAAAACCATGTTGATGATAAGTCATCGACTCACTGCGATGCCACTTATGGATTACGTACATATTTTAGAACATGGGGAAATCAGGACTTCTGGTACCCATAACACCTTATTTGAAACAGATGAGTATTACCGTAGCCTTTATTCGGCGCTGTAAATGATAAGCTTAATTTATGGCGATAGTATTTTAGGCAATTATTTGTCATTTTGTGGATAACTTAGGGGGTAAATAGTGCGGAACTTGTGCTTAATAAATAAAGTGAAAATAAATGCTTTTTTTCTTTAAAAAGCCCTTGCGCTAATTTCAAATCTCCCTATAATGCG
>NZ_CANLZC010000172.1 GCF_947495455.1 uncultured Shewanella sp.
TGTTCGACAGGCAACGAAATAAAACTCGGAAAACCTTGCTATAGCTGTATCTCAAGCAGCTATTTGATCAACAAGGCACAATATAGGTACTAATCTAGGGTAATATCACGAACATAATTTATACAAATCACGATTAACTAACACAGAAAATTTGGCGTGCTATACGAGCTGTGATCTTATACTACTTTTTTAGGGGGATCACATGTCTTACGAGCAATTTCTTAAGTTTTTTGGCAGCCTTGGTGATCCAAAACAAACAGCTAAAGTTTTACCGGGGTAATGCTGTTGAAATTATGACGTGTTTTAGGCAAGTAACGCTTTACATGTTGCGCGCAGAAACCTCAAAAAAACCTGAGTATTCCTCGAAAGCAAAAGAGATCACCGATGAGTACAGACTATTTAAAAAAGGTTTTGTTAGCGGGCATAAAGGAAAGTGAATAAATAGTAAACACTCATTCTCACACCCTGTTCATATTGATATTAAAACATACACTAAATCCAAAGTGCATTTTATTACAATAAATTCTTATCATAAAGGCGATAGCGTTTATATTCCACTCCCCCAAAAATTTTTACCGTCGAGCGTGCACCAAGATTATCTTCAAGTACCCAAGACAACTCTATCTCCCTAATACCAGATTTAAACAAGGCCTTTTGTACTTTTTCCAAAATCTTAAATCCTAGTAGTGGTCGTAAACCTGTATCAGCATGTAATTTTTTAACTCCCATCAAGATCATACGAGCACTTTTCGGAAAATTAACTTTAAGACGCCAAAGTAATTTTAACCAACCAAATGGAAATAAACGTCCATTTAAATCTCGTGCTGCCTCATTGATATTAGGGATAGCCACGACAAAAGCGACAGGCTGACCATCCAATTCTGCAATTTGAATCAAATCATCGTTGCTAAACAACAATAACATTGAGGCAATTTCCTTAAACTCCGCATCAGTGCAAGGAACATAACCCCAATTATTCGACCATGCATCATTAAAAATATCATGCATGATTTCAAATTCACGATTTGACTCCTTACGATTAAATGGCCTTATCTTAATACGTTGAGCATATTTTACGGCAACAGTCTTAATCTCTTTAAAAGAACCTTTATCAAGCCCTTCTGTATATTTATAAGCAATTAAATCTTTGACCTTTTTATAGCCAGCTGATAGCAAGAGGTGCTCCATAAAAGGTTGTCCATGTCCCATCATGATCGAAGGTGGGCTATCAAACCCTTCCACTAATAAACCCGCCTCTTGATTAATGGATAAATTAAAAGGACCACACACTCTCTTCATTCCTCTTTTCTCTAACCACTGCTCAGCTACAGCAAACAAAGCAACCGCCACTTCTTCGTCATTCTCAGCTTCAAACATACCAAAATGTCCTGTATCATCGGCATATTGTTTCAAGTACAAGTGATCAATTTGAGCGCTAATACGACCTACCACTTTATCATCACGTAACGCTAACCACATTGCGACGTCAGCATGTTCAAAAAATGGATTTTTTTTAGAATTAAGTCGCTGGCGAAGCTCAAACAATAAAGGAGGGATCCAACAAGGATCGGCTTGATATAAGCTCCAAGGTAATTTAATAAACTGACTCAACCTCGCTGCCGTATTGACTGGCACGATATTTATATCACTTAATATAGGCATAAGATTATTCAAATGCATTACTGTCTCCCTCAATTGTTTGATGGTATGTTCACTACTGATAAAAAAGCGCAACCGAGAACCCGGATCAGAAACCGCAGGTGGCAACAATGGCAAAACTTATATTCCTTTATCTTTTAAGGCAGTTGAAATATCAATACAAGGTTTCTCATCTCTTATAATCAAAGGGATTATAGGTGTTCCAGTACTATAGATTCCCACATATCCCCTTGCTCTTTAAACATAGAACGTAATCGCAACGCATTGTTTTGCAAATTACTTATACGCTCACTTTCTTGTCGAAGTAATCAAAGCCCTGCAGCTGTATTTGCAGGGCTAATGCCCACTAAATAGAACAAGTGTACTTTAAATAACGGATCACCCTTTATTAGCAGCCATATAACCGCCGCATGTTCCCAAGCTCTTACTCAGGTACTTCACCCCCGACCTTATTGCCCATCGACACAAGTATTATGGATTAACTCATCAAAGCAAATACATTCGTCAGGCCCAGCTAAGTGACCTAATACATTCACATTCGTCGCGTGCCCTTCCACAAAAACAAACGCATTATCGGTCCCAAGAAAGTCAGCAATTTCTGACTCTAGTAAGCCATGTAAACGACACTCTCCTCCCACCAATAGACTGGCTGAAACCCATATGCCATATTGATTAATGACGCTTAATACCTCGACGCAAATAGAAGGATGACCACTTAAGCATAAATAGTTATAACTTGAAAAATTGATACATTCTTGCCCTTCTATACCAACTGTCGCACTGTTTATGTTATCGATTGGAATAAAAAAGGGTAACGGCTCTTAATAAGCGTTTAATCTTGCATCTAAGCATTTCAATTCAGGAAACGAACCTTGGCTAAAGTTAACCAATGCTATTGCTCTATCAATATTATTCGCAAATGCTTCGCTTGATGGGTTATCTTGAGCAGCTTGTATAGCGCTATTATTTTCACTGTTATTTAATACCAAGCTGGATAAATTTATTTTTTATAGTGTATTGTCGCCAAATACGAATGTCGCTTTCTGTTGGGATCCCAATAATCGGTACTTGCTCACTTAGCGCAGACGTTTTACTTACTTTACCGCTAGATGTTTTAGTTACAGTCATTCGATAACCCCCCTTATCTCTCTCCTATGAAGGCGTGTAATTTGTTGCGTAAGAGACGAAATGCTTGGATGTTCATAAACAATTGTTGGATCTATCTCTTGCCCCAACCAATCAGATAAATCGCCAGTCATAGCAGCAATTGATGACGACTCTAAACCAAAGGTATCAAAACTAGCATCAACATCGATATCCTCTTCTTTTTTATCAAGCATTCTTCCCAAATAGGAAACCAACCAAGCTTCCATGTTTTCTCCAGAAAACTGCTCACTCATATCACCTCCCACATTAATATATTCATTGTTTATTGAAACCGAGCACTATTTCTTTGCTCAATAGAAGGCTGCTTTACATCCCATATCAACCCCAACTTCTCAAGCAAACAAATCACAAAACCGCCAAGATCAAGCTGCCACCATTCAAATCCTAACTTCGCCGATGCAGGAAAAGCATGATGATTGTTATGCCAAGACTCACCAAATGTAAAAATGGATAACCACCAAATATTTCGGCTCTCATCACTGGTTTTAAACTCTTTTTTACCCACCATATGAGTCAAAGATGCGATAGCCATAAGGCTATTCGCCCCCACAACAAGTCGTATCAAGCCTCCCCATAATACCGCAGTGAAACCAGCCAGAAAGGATTGACAAATTAAGCCGCAAACAACTCCAGGTAACAAGATCCCCAAAAGAACCCAATAATAATAATATTGGCTAAAACGAATAACATCTGGATCCCGCAAAAGATCACGGGCGTAATAAATAGGGTTAGGCACCACATAATCAAATGTCCATCCGATATGTGAATGCCAAAATTTTTTAACGCCTGTTAATTTCTTGGACTTTTTAAAATAGGGTGAATGAGGATCATCATGTTGATCTGAATATTTATGATGACACCTATGCATAGTGACCCAAGAAATGACAGTTCCTTGAGCACAAAAGCTTCCTGTAATAATGAACAAGCGTCTAACCCACTTAGAAGCTTTAAACGCCTTATGCGTAAAATGCCTATGATAGCCAACTGTCATACCTAATCCTGCAATAAGATACATGATAAGAAATGCCATAAAGTCCACCATGGTCGGTAACACATTATAAAATGCTAGTATAATAGTCGTAAAAATACCCAACACAGGTATGGATATGAGAAAAATGGCGCGCTTAGCTAGTGAAAAAGGCAAATAACGATGATCAATAGTCTTAGAAAATGGCCTTTCATCAACAGCAATATCATCATCACACATTGTATTTTTCATAATTCACTTAACCTATATTTAAAGTTAAAAGTTTAGATTGATAATATAGTTGTTGCGTATGATACCGTTTCACTTTTCCACTTGACGTTTTAGGTAAGCTTCGTTGCTTCACAAAAATACAATCATGAAGATTAATACCATGAACTTGAAAAACGATTAATTTAATCTTTTCTTTAATACTAGAAACATCAGATAAAGGAGTCACTTCTTGCACTAAAATCAGGTTTTCTTCATTATTTATGTTAACCGAAATAGCCGCATTCGCCATTCCCCATAACTCCGGCGCAGCATCCATAGAAGATCGCTCAATATCTTCGGGATGATGATTCACCCCTCGAATAATAATGAGATCTTTGATACGCCCTGTCACAACTAAACGTCCATCAACAAAATAACCATTGTCACCTGTTCTAAGATATGTCTTAGGATCACCTAAAAGTCTTGCATTAAAAGACGCTTGACTAGCATCTGGATTATTCCAATAGCCCCGTGAAACATTATTTCCATGTACCCATATTTCACCTTCTTCGCCATCAGCAACAGGCTGTAAACAATGGGGGTCAACGATAACAACCGAACACCCATTTATTGTAAATCCGCTATCTAAGAGATGCTTACCATCCCCCTCTTGAATCTTTAAAGCCGCAATTTTAGGGCCACCTGACACCAGTAACGTCGCCTCAGCAAGCCCATAACATGGGAAAAAAGCATCACGGTTAAAATTAATAGATGAAAAGCGTTCTGAAAACTGGTGTAACACCTCATACCTAATAGGTTCAGCCCCAACAAAAGCCAAATCCCACGAAGATAAATCCACTCCTTCAATATCTTGATTTTTGATACGCTTAACACATTCAGCGAAGGCAAAATTAGGCCCCCCAGATGTATTAACTTTAAGCTCTGATATGGCTCTCAGCCATCGGCTTGGCTTTTGCATAAACTTAAAAGGGCAGAGAATACCTGTTCGAAACCCTTCTACTAACGGGTGTATAACCCCTCCCACAAGCCCCATATCATGGTAAGGAGGCAACCATACTAAGCCTTGAGTATTCGCCGAATGTTCAAACGCACGACCAATAGAATATGAATTACTCAACAGATTGTTATTATCTATCGCAACCGCTTTGGGCATTCCAGTAGAACCAGAAGTATACTGAAGCACCATAATAGCATCTGGATCTAAGGTGATATCTGTTAATAGCTCATATTCACTGTCTAATTCCATTACAGTAAATATGACTAAATTATCCCTAAGATCACTATCAAAGCTTATCACATCATAATTAGTGATAACTGCTGATGGCATCGCATCCTTTATCACAGCTTTTAACGCATCTTTTTTCCCCGCACCTTGAGGCCGAGGTAATGGAACAGCTATTGCCCCAAGATACAAGCAAGCATAAAAGGCTGCAAAAAAATCTAAACCTGCCGACATGAAAATCAGAACACGATCGCCAGATGATGCAGATGACGACAGGGCTTTAGCCCACCTTTTAGCACGATAAATTAATTGCTCATAGCTAATCGAAATATTTTTCTTATCAGTACAATAGGTAATTGCATCTGGCCAATCCTTATAAGTAGCATTAGTCTCTAATGCCTTCAAAATATGCTCTGCTCTACTGCGGCCTTGATTCATAGCCACTATACTCTCCTTATACTCAAAAGAGGTTTAAACACAGCCTTAAATCAATGTTCATATTCACGACGATTAAAGCAACAGCTCTCTATCTACAGAATCAGTATTCACAATCTAACTGATTTATTTTATTGGTGCTCCCCAAAACTCCCAAGGAACAAAAACTAAGGATAATCCTCCAACGACAAAAAAATAAAACAAAAGGAAAGAGTTATGTTTTAATCGTCTATTGACACCAAAAGCCACTAAAAAAATTCCAATGAGAAACAAAGTAGTAAGAATAGCTGCACCGTCAATAGGTTTATTATCTAATGTAGTAGCATGATCCGTTAATGCTTAAAGATCCCCTCATATTTTTATTCTAAATAATCCCGAAGACATTGCGATAAATAAGATGGTTCTTCATATAAC
>NZ_CANLZC010000173.1 GCF_947495455.1 uncultured Shewanella sp.
AGGTCTTTATACCGTATCTGAAAGATCGTTCAATTGATCGTCCAAATTATTAACTGACCAGTATTAGACCCTAATCCAATAAAATAAATACAAAGTCGACTTAACAAGAAGACAGCTAGAATCATTGCCCAATCCGTTTTAGACAAGGCTCCTTCAAAAGTTAATCGTCTTTTATCCATCACCGAAACACCCATCATTTTTCGAGTAAATAAATCAAAAATAATAAATCAAAAATAATAAATAACCGTTTTAATATTACTCATTTGGTGTATTTCTATTTTTATTTCTATTTCTATAATATCCGCTTATCCCATTAATTAAATATATTGGCCTTTGTTTTATCTCAGTAAAAATTCGGCCAATATACTCACCTATCACACCAAGAGAAATCAACTGAACACCTCCCAAAAATAAAATAACCGACATAATAGAAGCATACCCAGGAACCTTTACACCTAAAAACAAAGTATCAATTAGAATATGCGAAGCATACAAAAAAGCAATGAATGAAATACCAAAACCAATATAACTCCACACTCTAAGTGGCCAACTGGTAAAACTCAAAATTCCATCTAAAGCAAAATTCCATAAGCGCCAATAATTAAACTTAGACTGACCAATATTACGCTCAGGCCGTTCAAATGACACCCCTATTGCGCGAAAGGCACTCCAAGCAAACATGCCTTTCATAAAACGATTTCTTTCAGGCATTTGATTTAATGCATCAATAACCTTACGATTAATTAACCTAAAGTCCCCCGTACTCTTCGGTAATTTAGTCCCATGGGATAAAAGATTAAAGAGCTTATAAAATCCGCCCGCGGTACATCGCTTTATTCTTGTATCTGCACTTCTATCGACCCTAATCCCATAAACTGTGTCATATTTCCCTGTACACCAAAGCTCAAAAAATGCCAGAACCACAGAAGGAGGATCTTGTAAGTCTACATCCATAATGACCACAGCATCTCCCCTAGCATGCTTTAAACCTGCTGTCATCGCCGCTTCTTTTCCAAAATTCTTTGCCAAATCAATGAGACTGATATTATCATTTTTTTCTATTTCAGCACCGATCACATTAAAAGTATTATCTGTACTTCCATCATTAATAAAAAGAATATCAATGTGATGATATATCGACACTAATTCTGATTTTATTGCCTCTATAAATGTTGAAATATTCTCTTGTTCATTATAAACAGGTACTACAAGCGTTAAATCATGGTTCATTTTATGATTCCTTAACCATTAATGTTTTCAGCGATATGGGTGAGGATGCGCTTATCGTTAATATATTGACTCCATCAACTTGATGACTCAAAGCATTTGACACATTAAGGATTATTAATCCCTTGTCCCTAGGAAAAAGTAACTTTTCAAACCTGTTACCTGCAATTGAGAACAACAAAGTGACAGGCTGTTTTATTTGAGAAAGTTGAAGATATAATGTCATTATTTCACTTTTTCCTTTGATATTAAATATCAAACTGGCTTTATTAAAGAGTAATGCATTTTCAGTTTTAAGCGACGGCTTGCTCCAGCCATCACGGCTAAAATACGGCATTAAGTTTTTAACTGTTAACGTTTTTCCCAAAGGAATAAGCATATCAGGTACTTTTTTATCATAAAACATAGTCTTGTTATGAATGTAATATTCAGAGTAAGCAATGGAGACATGGGGGTTTAACGATAAATATAACACTGCCAAATAAAATAGGGACAAGAATATGATACCCAGTACAATTAATTTAACCTTGACCATGTAATTTACCAATGAATTAAAATATAAAAATTAAAAAAGTATCTCCAATCTAAGAGCCTCGCCACATGCATCAAAAATAACCTATTAACAATACTCAATAATCTATCCAAAAATCGACCTGTTTTGCCAGTAAATCACTAGCCATCTATAAAAGAAGATAAGAAATCAAACTTAAATGTAACCAAAGAACAGGGGGGAGAACAAAAAACAAACAAATGTAAATAATAAAAAAACAACTATTGCCCTATCAAAAGCACTAAGTCCTTTTTATTTTCTTCATGATTAAAAGTCTCTTATAAACTACAAAGAGATCATTACTTCATTGTTAATGAATGCTTCACCCCATAAGTATTGGATAAAAAGATTAAGAATAATCGCTACTTTCACTTTATTAATCTTTGTTTTTTTACATTATCTACACTACCTTGTAAGTATAACTATTTTAAGGGATTAGAATGCACTCTAATGAATAAAAACCATTTATCGCTACCTGTTTTAATATCGTCAATACTGCTATTACTGTGGTTTACTTTTATGAGTACGTTAGCTTATGCCGCAGAAGAGCAGTTTGCCGTTTTTTCAATGAACCCTAACTTATCTACAATCAGCAAGAGCAAAGTTAGGATGATTTATAAAGGAAAAACAGACAAAATCAATAACAAAAAAATCAAATTAGCAGATTGGGAGAACAACTCTAAATTTAAAGAAGCGTTTTATAGAATACTACTGGGTAAAACCGTATCGCAAGTCAATGGATACTGGGCCAGCTTGGCTTTCTCAGGCAAAGCCTCCTTACCTCATGTGATTGATGATGACAATATAGGCCAATTAGTCGACTGGCTTAAAGCAAATAAAAACGGCATCGGCTATGCGCCAACCCCTCTCGTCCCTGAGAATGCTAACATATTGATTACTATAGAAGGACAGTAACGGATGAACTTTCCTAAATCCCGTATATTATCGCTTATCGCTCTATCACTCTCATCAACACCAACATTAGCGGCCATTGACATCACCTCAGATCTCACTCTCAGTGGATTTGGATCTACCTCCATCACCAAGTCAGATAACAAAACCCCTCTATATTTAAACCGAGAAATAACAGATAAAACTTGTTATGACTGCGATACTATTTTTGGTATTCAACTTGACTATGATGTAACTGATAATTTAGCGGCCTCTCTACAATGGGTCAAACGTCCTCAAGATCAATGGAGCGAACCTGAAGTTGAATGGGCCTACCTTTCTTACGATATTAGTGATTTCACCGTACGAGGAGGCAGGCTACGATTGCCACTTTTTTTAGCCTCTCAATACTATTATGTCGCTGAGGCATATTATTGGAGCAGACCGCCACAAGAAGTGTATGATAGTGTCGCTGGTATTACCTTTTACGATGGTGGGGATATCACCTGGAAGCGAGACTTATCTGACGAACTCACCCTCAGCGTTAATCCTTTTTATGGTAGTAACCGAACCTATAATGTCGAAATTACCGAATTCAAAAATGAGATAGATACCGACTTACTTATCGGGCTAGCAATAGACTTGTCTGGGTATGATTATCGATTCCATTATGCTTACATGCGCACAAAATATACCGTTAATGGAGGGGATACCACCACTACACTTAACCTACATTCCTTTGGTTATGAACTTTCTTGGAAGCAATTTCAATTTATGACTGAGGTCGAAACTGATAGTACCCAAACCAATTGGTATATCAGTACAGCCTATAACATGGATGATTTTACTACTTATGTAACTTATGCTGAAGGCCATCAAGCCATACCGAGTCAAAGCATCACTCCAGGTGTTCGTTATGATATTACGCCCACATTATCGGTCAACTTAGAATACCAATATGAGAATATCACCTCTAATGACCCTTATTCTCAAGGCTTGTTTGTCCTTCCACCAATATTATATTCAGAAAAAAAAGATGCCAACCTTGTGACCTTTATGGTGAATTTTATCTTCTAAACTTATTAACAATCAATCATTCAACACTCAGCATTTATCATACTTAATTACAAGTATGATAAATGCTAAATTTCAGATAAAAAGTAAATTAGCGGTCGGCAATGTGATTACTTATCATCTCAACTGCTTCAATTATGTTGATATGGTGCTTATCTTCTATTGATACAATTTTAAGAGGGTTACCCACAACAGTTTGAATATTATTATCGGTTAATTGATTAATCAACATATCTAATTCAATTAACTCCTCTTGTAAATTGTCATTTTGCATCATTTCTTCAGCCTTAAACAAAGTGACTTTAGAATGATTAAGTAAACCCGTTAATGACTCTTGATGAATATCGCTTTCAAAAGGCGCGGCTGCAAGTATCTTATCTACATATTCCTGCGATGCATTTTTATCGATAACCTCTCTTTGTATCATATTAAAATGCATATTCTCATCCAACTCATTCAACACAGCTCTCGTTTCATCATTATGAATAACTGTATCCAACAAATAAATATGCACATCTGTATGACCACGTAACTCCAACTGATAAGCCACCTCAAGTGCTATATTCCCCCCCAAAGACCAACCTAAAATATTAATTGGTTTATTATGAAGTTCAGCTTCTATGATCAAATCAAGGTACAGTAGTGCAATCAATTTTAATGAACCAATTTTGCTCTCAGAGACCAAATTGTGATTATCAATCCCAATACAATTAAATCTAGGCGATAATGCAACTGCCAAAGGATGATACACCTCAGCACCCGCCGTGCCAGGGTGGATCATGATGAGATTATCTTTCGCTTTATAAACGGGGGTTAAAGCATGAAGTAAAGATGCTTCCTCTTGTTGTCCTTGCTCACTAAACCCACTCAAACTCGAAATTTTGGGTTGAGTGAATAAGGTCACTAAGCTCACATCTAAACTCGCCTTCACCTTCATATCATTAACTAACCTGATAGCCTTAATCGAATCACCACCAATATGAAAGAAGTTATCATCAACTCCCACTTGATCAAGGCCTAGTACATCTTGCCAAATTTGACACAATTGTTGCTCAAGCTCATTTCGAGGCGGCGAGTAATTACTTATATCAATTAACATAGGCTCAGGTAGGGCTTTTTTATCTAACTTACCATTGTGGGTTAATGGCACGGCATCAATGACGGTGAAGCTTGTCGGTAACATATACTCAGGTAAACACGCTGTTAAGCTTTGCTTGACTCCTTCAATATCCAATGATAATTCAGCTTCTGCGAGGTGGCGGGATAATGAACGGCGGTCATTTTTAAAATAAATCGAATCGACTTGCATATCGGGCACAATATAAGCCGCTATAAAATGACTGTTATCTGTCTTATAATCAATCATTACAGCTTGTTTTATGCCACCCAATCTTTCTAATGCGGCTTGTATTTCACCTAGCTCTATACGGTGACCACGGATTTTAACTTGTTCGTCATTACGGCCTAAATATTCTAGATTACCATCTGGCAAGTACCTCACTAAATCGCCCGTTTTATACAAACGGGTATAGCCATTAGCAATATCCTTTTCATTGGCAAAGGGATTTTCGATAAAACGCTCTACGGTTAACTCGGGACGGTTTAAATAGCCACGAGCTAAACCGACTCCACCTATATAGAGCTCTCCAGGCATTCCGATAGGCACAAGAGATAAGCTATCATTGAGAACATAGAGTTTGATATTATCAATGGCACTACCAATGAAGATACCCCCTTTTTGCTTTAAACATACATCAAAGTGAGTGACATCGATAGCGGCTTCAGTTGGCCCATATAAGTTCGTTAGTTGAGATGTCTGATTTGATATCCTAGTAAATATATCCACATGATTTTCAGTCAATGCTTCACCGCTACAAAAAACGCGTTTAACAAATGAAGAAATCAGCTCCCGCTCTGCAATAAGCTGTTGGCTAAATACATCAAGCATAGATGGAACAAAATGCAACACACTAATTTGCTCAGCTAAGATCAATTGATGAAGTGCTAATGGCTGTGTATGGATCATAGGTGAAGCAATAACAAGTTTTGCACCTACTTGATGCGCCCATAATAATTCCCATACAGACACGTCAAAAATATAAGGCGTTTTTTGTAACACCGTATCGGATATCGATAATGGATACTGTGTTTGCATCCAATGAAGACGATTTATGATACCAACATGCGCCATCATCACGCCTTTAGGCTGCCCTGTGGTTCCTGAGGTGTAAATCACATA
>NZ_CANLZC010000174.1 GCF_947495455.1 uncultured Shewanella sp.
CCCCGAGCAGTCAAACGAAGACCACAGCGATATGCTAGAAATAAAAAATGCCAATAAGCTTAACTTACTGGCATTACACCAAAAGGTGGGTTTTCATTGGCCATACCGCTCTTTTTCAAACGTGTCAATTAAGCTCTTACTGCGCCTTCCAACTCACGTCCAGATTTGCAAAACTGTTGTATGCATACACGCCAATATACCATGTTCCCGCCACAGGTGAGCTCAAAGTACAGGTCTCTTCATTACCATTCTTAAAGGGACGACAATCGTAACTCGATTGCGTTGGCTGCCCCGCTTGTCTGACGTATAAATCCGCATCTCCAGAGCCACCAGTTGTTGAGACAATCAAAGATTGCATACCACTAGGCACAGTGATTTCATATTGCAACCAGCTTCCAGAACTTGCCGACTGCTTCAGCCAACTACCACTGTCTCCTCCGCCATTACCTTCAGAAAAGGCCCCCAATAATGTCATTCCCGCATAACTAGAATAACCACGTACCATCACATAATAATCTCCAGCGGTATCAGGACTAAACTGGCAGCTTTCATCATTGCCACTAACATACGGACGACAATCATAATCATCTGTGCTCGGTCTAGCGCCTAATTTCACATACAAGTCAGCATCGCCCGTTCCACCTGAAGTCGCAATTGTAACGTTATTGGCCTGAGCGGGCACAGATAACACATAATTCACTTCACTGCTTTTTGCTCCCGATAAATTCGTCACTGGCACATCATTAACTAATGGAATACTGTTATCACTTCCCGCCTCAGTATTAAAACCCAGCTCAATAGCAAAAGCCGTGGCAAGTTTTGCAAAATTAAGCGCATGCTCGCCCGTTGCATCGAGTCTATCTTCTGTATCATTCATCGTATGGATCGCACGATTATACTGACTCATTTTCGCTTCAAAGGGCATACTGGCGGGATAACCTAAGTTATGCCAAGAAGCATGATCAGAACACGCATAACCACAACTATCTGTGCCGTAACTCACTTCAGGTAAATAGGTATCCACTAAGCTCATTAAATAACTGTTGAGTCCAGAGTCGGTATAATCATCGATAAAAATAATATTTTCAGTACTACCTATATACCCTGTCATATCTAATTGCATCACAGCAATGATATTATCGTTATCTGTAGAAGCCTGACTGGCGATTTCACCACTGCCTCTAAGTCCCACTTCTTCAGCGGCATACCCCATAAATTTAATCGTCCTTTTTGGCTGAATACCTTGCGCCATAAAAACACGGATCACTTCCGTGATTGTCGCAATACCTGAGGCATTATCATCAGCGCCTGGAGCTTGCATATTATTCCCTGATCCAGAATTACTAATGGAATCTAAGTGGCCACCAATGACAATAATATCATCAGGGGCTTCACTTCCCGTTAAGGTTAATATGACTGAATCTTGAGACCATGATGCATGGGGATAATAACTCATGCTCGCCCAGCTCTCGCTGCTACTTAGCTGCTCCCAAGTATCACCTAACCATTGCGCTGCATTTACACCTTGAGTGGAATGATAATAACGGTTTTGAAAAGCTGATAATGTGCTAATAGAAGCCTGTAAACTCGCACTTGAAAGCAAAGGCAATGCCGCATTCACTTTATCTGCTTGATTAATTGGTGGAGGATTAAAGGCTAACGAATGCACAGGTAATTGACTCACCACATAAGCTGCAGCTTCAGAGTCATGCAGGGTGAAGCCTCCACAACGTTGATGCTCTTCATGCATCAATTCACTTAAAGCCAACACTTGTTTTTCTGAAATTTTCGCTATCATTTTATGCTGTAAATTATCAGGACTGCTGGGCACTAATACACTTGCATTTACTCGCTTCAAAACCTTAAGCGAATCAGCATCTGTTGTGATCCATAAATCATTCGCATAAGCATTTAATGCCAATATCAACCCCGAGATACTCAATAGTAAAGTAGTAAAAACGCGCTTCATTGTTATTTTCCTTTCAATTTTATTGATGAAACATCCTTTTACCTGAACTCGGAATAATCAGTTTCAGTTAAACTTGAAGCTATATTTAATAAGTCATTAAAAATAATTAGTTAACTTACTTCAACCCCCTTAACTTATATTAAAATTGTCATTTTTCGATATCAAAGCAGGCATTCGTACACAAAAAGCTGGCAACAACGCGAAGTTTCAACACAAATATAAGCAGAAAAAATGATAGCTAAGGGTGTGACATAAACTGAGATCAGATCTATCTAATAACGCCTATATTGACCGTAAGCCCGTCAATATTTCCCTTTAGATTATAGAAGCAATAACAATTCAACAACACTAATTTAGCTAAACATTAATTAGTGGAATCTAAATATTTTCACTTTGTTGAAACATGGCTATTGCATAACGAGCAAGATGCTTTTAGACCAATAGCTATATAAGATAAAAGTCATTATGTGACATGGATCAATATTATGTGTGACCCATTGTCGCACTCCGACATTTTATATTTGACCTCACGTGCTGTTTATTGACAATGCCCGCCTCAATGACCAAACTGAGTTACCATGACATCCCCGCACTTTTCATTTTATGCCGCTATCACTTTGAGCCTGAGTTTAACACCTCAAAATTTCGCTTTTGCTCATACAGAAATCATTAATCCTGATGTTGTAGAAATTGATGAACATCTGGTGATCACAGGCGATCCCATGCTTGAACCCGTTAAAGTCAGTACCGATCCCAAAAAGCCTAGGCTTCCCCTTCCGGCTTATGATGGTGCGGGCTATCTCAAAACCATTTCAGGATTTAATGTTGGCCGTAAAGGTGGAGCCGGTGGCGATCCGGCTTTGCGCGGTATGGGAGGCTCTCGCGTCAGTATTGTTGATGATAGCCAGCATGTGTATGGCACATGTGGAGGAAGGATGGATCCTCCTACTGCTTATATTTATCCTGAAACCTATTCCAGTATTACCGTCATCAAAGGGCCACAAACCGTTAAATATGGCCCAGTGGGATCCGCAGGCACCGTGTTATTTGAAAAAGATCGTCACAGCTTCACTGACACAGATTTAGAAGGTCGCATCAGTAGCACCTTTGGCAATTTTAATCGTCGTGATTATGTTGGCGCCCTAAAATTTGGCGGCACACAAGGCTATATTGATATCGATGCCAATCAATCCAGCAGTGGTGATTATAAAGATGGTGATGGCAATAAAGTGCAATCAAGCTACGATCGCCACAATGCTAAAGTGGCACTGGGCTGGACACCGACCCAAGACAGTGTGGTAGAACTCGCTTATGGATATTCCAACGGTGAAGCAGAATATGCAGATCGTTCTAATCAAGCTCGCGAAATTAAAAATGAAAATGTCAGCTTACTGGCACAAATTGATCTCGATTTCACTTTGTTAGATAAAATAGAACTTCAGGCCTACAGTAATCATAACAACCACATCATGGATCAATTTGATCTTGGTGTTAACGCAGGAGCCAATGTTAGACGCAATACTGCGGGCGGACATATCTGGTTTGATCTCATTCCCAATGACGCTCTCTCCCTCACACTGGGTATTGATCATATGCAAAGCCAACATAAGGGACGATACATAGATAAAACCCAAGACAATGGGCTCAATGATCTCCTCGCAAAGCCTTTTAGAAACAATCTGGAATATAAAAATAGCGCCTTATTTAGTGAGTTAACTTATGCACTACCTGATGGAAAAATCGTTTCAGGTTTACGCTTTGATCATTGGAATACTGAACTCTTTATTGGACAAACAGGCAAGCGAACCGATGACCTCAGCAGTGGTTACCTTCGCTATGAGCTTCCAATACTGCAAGATCAATACTATGTCGGTCTAGCCCATGCTCAGAGAATGCCTGACTATTGGGAGTTAATGAAAGCAAGCTCAAATGATCTCAACCAAAAAGCGTTTAATTTAAAACCGGAAAAAAACACTCAAGTCGATATAGGCTGGATTTACCAGAATGAAATAACTGTCTCCACATCTTTGTTTTATAGCCAAGTTGAAGACTATATTCTGATTAACAGCAACACAGATAGCACAACAGCTTACAATATTGATGCCACTATATTGGGCGGCGAATTGGAACTCAATGTACCGCTATCTGCACATTGGTCAACTCAAAATAGCCTCAGCTATAGTCATGGCCGAAATAACACTGAACATACGCCACTTGGACAAATATCCCCATTAGAGGCAAAGTTTGCATTAAATTATGAGTACCACGCATGGACAGTTGGCACATTATGGCGAGTGGTTGCAGCCCAAAACCGCGTCACATTAGGTGAAGGCAATATTGCTGGCCAAGATTTAAGTAAAAGCAAGTCCTTTAACACAGTTGCACTCAATGCCAGCTGGCGTCATGATTTAGGTTTGTTAGTGAGTTTAGGTATTGAGAACCTCTTTAACACTACCTATGCGGAGCATATTAGTCGCTCAGGAGCCGGTAACAATATACCGGGCAGCGAACCTATGTTTCAAGTAAATGAACCTGGCCGCACCGCATGGATTAAAGCCGATTATACTTTTTAATCCTGTTTTCGATCACTTAGCCTTTCATTTATAAGCTTGATGATTTATCAAAAAAGGCGATATCTTGATAAGTCATCAACAAGCATTAAAACCACCTATAATATGCCTACTTGTACTAAGTCTTGCTGAAAGGATGTTTTATGAAAGCCTATGCTATCTTTTGTTGTCTTTTTTTAGTGGTTAGTAGCAATATTTCCGCCAAGACCACATCTATCATTCCTACGCCATTTGAATCCAGCCCGCAATCGACACTGCCCACATCAAAAGACATTGCATTGTATTTACAAAAAATAGTCAAAAAGAGTCCAGAAGCCACTTTGGTGCAACTCGGTAAATCTGCGGGAGATCGTCCAATTTACGGAGTCCGTCTTTCAAAAGATCCACAATTTCTAAAAAATGGCCTCGCCGATCCAAACAAGCTCACAGGCAGCAAATGGGAAATCTATGAATACGCACAATAAACGCGTCTTTCTTGGGTTTTCCTTAACTGAGCAGCAAACTCGAGTGATATCGCTATTACAGAGCCAATTGCCAAATAATGTGAGGTTAGTCCCTAAAGCGAACTTACACATGACCTTAGCTTTTTTAGGCCAAATCAGCTCACATCAACTCAGCCAGCTTAATGAACAAATTGAGCTTATTAACAAACGAACATTCAAAGTGACGTTAAATGAGCTTGCCTATTGGCAGAAACCTAACATATTGTGTTTAAAGGGCGTAGCGAATGACGCAAACTTACTCCAACTAGCTAACGACACTCAATGGATCGCGAAAAAGCTAAACTTACACCAAAGTGAATACAATTATACCCCGCACATCACCCTCTGCCGTAAAGCCAAACCGACTATGGAAGCACTCATTAATTCTATTAGCCTTTCGGCACTCACGCTTAATCCAACTCAACTGCATTTATTTGAATCTTACTCAGGAGAGCATGGCGTCAAATACCCCATTCTTGAAAGTTGGAAGCTTAAATAGGCTGATACTCCTATAACTAGAGTTTATCTTTTAGCGTCAACAGCTAAGTTAATTCGAAATTAGCCCCTTCTTACTACTTGTATAACAATGTACTTTATACCAATTCCATTATATAAGTGATCTTTCAGCGGGAATTCAACATGCTGTAGGCAAGGTCGTTAATTGCTCCT
>NZ_CANLZC010000175.1 GCF_947495455.1 uncultured Shewanella sp.
AGCTTATTATGGTTGTTTGGAGTATTTTACCTCAAAACCCTTGATGTGGCTGCTTTATATAAGGGGACACCTAAGCCGTTAATGATAGAAAAAATAAAACAAATCTATACATCGCTGGTGTACACAGTATTACATATGCAGCAAAAACTGCATCAACATGTGATTTATATTCTTTATGCCTTATACACCAAAAAGCTTTAAATAGAGTAAATAACAATCCAACATCGTACGTTAAAAATAAAGCACTATTAAATGGTGTTTTCAAAACATAATAACTTGAAATCATAGAGGTAACTAGAAACATCGGTAGCACAATGCATATAATCCCCCTCCCCATATAACGATGGAGATTCCAATTAATATTATGTTTCTTTATCAATGGAATAAAAATAAACTGTACCATCATCAATATTAATAATAATAAAGCAATGATTACATGCGCAGTAACGATGTGATTTATTTTTATCGATAAGTCAAATATATCAACAACTGAACTATACTGAGACCATTCAATGGTCTCATGCTGTTTTTGAGCTAAATATAATTTTATCTCAGGAATGAATGATACATTAGACAAAGTGGCTAGTATAATAATAAATATATACACATTTGGCGTAAGACTTTTCTTTATCATTCTTTTATCTATATATCCCCATGAGAGTTTTTATATTTTTCTTTATATATTTATTCATAATTTTTATATTAACTAATTATATCAATAGTCATTAAATAATGAAAAAATTAAGCATCATTTACAACACGCAAAACACACAATATCTTAACGCTATCCCAACGTTAGCCTTTTTGCAAGTAAAAATGTTCTAAGTGCTTAACTAAAAATTATCGTGTATTTTGATAAAATGCTTTAACGTCTCTATGACCATATCCGTATTTCCTCTGCTTTCGGTCATATGATAAATCAGCGCGCCCTGCCGACTTAAAAAACCAAGTTCATTCAGTTTACTCCTTCGTGAATAACAAGGCATCGCTAACGACTTACCTTTTAAAGACCAAGCGTAGAGAAGATGTGATTGTTAAATAAAGTGATGTTAGATCAATGTCTTTTCCTAATATCTGATAACATATCAAAATAAGAGCTCTATCTCTTTCTCAATAACTCAAAAAAGGTCTATGCTACAAAGAAGCAATCAACTCAGCCCTAAACTTTCTCACTAAACAGAACAATAAACCATGGTAATATTCATTACAGGTTCTACAGGTTTTATAGGACAACACCTTGTTAGAGCATTATTTTCTCAAGGACATGAAATATACTGCTTAACTAGAACAATACAAAAATATCAAGAATTAGCGCTTCCAGGAAAAATACTCCTCGGAAATTTAGATCTCAACAATCATTGGTCATGGTTTGATAAGCTTCCGCCACATTTAGATGCTGTCATTCATGTAGCAGGCGTTATCCACAGTTACAATTCTAACGACTTTTATTCTTTCAATACATTATCTTCAAATCACTTAATCACATTGCTATCAAAAAAATATAATAGGTTACACTATATCTATATTTCCTCCCTTGCAGCACTTGGCCCAGATCACCCAACACAGCCAACAGAACTCACATTTCCACAACCCATAAGCCAATATGGTCAATCAAAACTAAGGGCTGAAAACTATGTTATACAAGTGCTCCCCAAAAATTGGACCTATACCATCATCAGGCCCCCAATGGTAATCGGTCCCGGTGATAAAGCCGTGTTAGACATTTTCAAAATGGTAAAAAAAGGGATAGTGATCGGCGCAGGCTCCCAGATTAAAAACAAACGATACAGCTTCATCAATGTATATGATCTCATTGAAGCTATTATTCATGTAACGGTTAATAAAACAAAGCCTAATCAAATATATTTAGTATCACACCCTGAAACATTCACACTCAATGAGTTAGTTAATACTATTAACGATATTTGTTTTAACAAAAAAATCAATAGCTTATTTATTCCCAATTTGATGTTAAAAGCCTTATCTCACATTTTTCGCATGATTAATTCACTATATAAAATTAATATTCGACTTACACCTGATAAATACTTGGAGATATCAGCAAATACTTGGGTTTGCGATGGTTCAAAAATTGAAAAAATGACTCAATTTATCTATTCACGTGATTTACAACAAACCATTATAGAAACAGCTAAAGATTATAAATCCAGACACTGGATTTAACATCAAAAATCCTCAAATCCTTTACAGCTAATATCATGCTTTATCTTGGTAATAGGATCGGTAAAACATAAACGCTTGGCCATTAATTTTAACGGCCGATCAAAGTCATCAGGCGCTTTATCTTGTAAAGTCGGATACAAGGTATCATTGATCAGACTCATACCCAGACTTTGCATATGACCACGTAATTGATGAGTCTTTCCTGTTATCGGCTTCAATAAAAATAAACCCACTCCTTGCTTAATATCAATCAAACTGATTATCGAATGCGTATTTGCTTCGCCATCAATGATTTTCATCAAAAAGCTCGGCTCTCCTTTTACCATGCAATTTTTTACCGTCCAATGCATAGGCAAAACCAGTACACCATTCTGATATTGTTTCAATAATTCAGGCGTTAAATAGGCTAACCCATGATACTCTTTAATGATCTTGCCCGTTTTAAACAATTGATGGTAATCATGGCGCGTCGCTTTATTCAAAGACAGTAACATCAAACCTGACGTCGCCCTATCTAAACGATGCGCCGCAACTAAATCAGGTCTCTGAGTACGCTTTCTAAGCCGATTGACCAAGCATTCATTAACAAATTGCCCACTGGGGTTTACGGCCAAAAAAGCCGGTTTATAAGCAATAACAATCTGCTCATCTTGATACAATATGCTTTCTTTAAAAGGAATAAGACTTTCTTGCGCAACTTCACGGTAATAATAAACTCTTTCACGAGGAATAAAAGGCGATTCAATGTCAATCAAATCACCATTACGCCAATGGACTTTGCCTTCAATGATACGTTGATGCCAAACATCAGCGGGAATATGCTTAAAGTGCCACACTAAAAAATCAAATACGCTTGTTTTATCGGTCACAGTTTCAGGAAGAACAATATAAGAAGCTTGGTTTGCACGAACGCTTAACGACATGAATAGATACTCACTACCAACAAAACACGAAAAAAATAATATTTACAAAAAATAGAAGCCTTCACACAACAAAACACGAATGTTACAATAAAAAGCCACAAGTCAACAACAAGTAAACAATAATGAGAAAGTTATTACTGAGTTTATTTTTAATCACGACCAACTGTGCTGCATCATATACCGCTAACCACACCACTACAATTAATTCTATTCGAATTTATAACAGTGAATTACTCTATTTCTACACCGCCTCAATGCCTGAAGATAGCCCCTGTTCTGGTACTTTTTTTGCGTTATCGGACAATCTGACTGATAAGCAATTTGACCGTTATTATTCAATGTTATTAGCGGCAAAAACAACGGGGGCACAAGTCACAATCGGCTATGATAATACAGAAAGTGCTAACTGTATAAACACACGTCCCTATGCTGAGTCTTTAAGAATACATTAACGACCTCATATCAAGATTAAGGCTTTGCAGTTTAACGCATTTTTTTGACATCAAGATCGCTTAGACTGCTATTATCTTGATTATTCACATGTGACTGGATCAATTTAAAAACATAATCTAATGTGCGATGGCAATTGGGTTGGCAGACTAATCTCAATTTTTCATTATTATAAAGCGGCAAGACCTCAAGCCAACGCTGACTAACCCAGGTGGCATCTTCTAAATTTATATGTGTATATAATTTTGATAATGCTTCGTTGGCCTGAAAAAAATGCTCTAGCGCTGCACTGAGAATTTCATATTGCTCCGTAATAGACTCTGATACCCAATTATCATAACGACGAGCTTGGGCAAGCCAAATTTTGTCTTTTTGTTGAACAGCAGAAATGATTTTAACTTTTTGCTTACCCTCTAAAACCAACTCTAGCGCACCCCCTTTTTGTTGATTAAAGTCAATAACATCACACTCAGTCCCATAAGGATAACAGGGCAGTTTTCCATGCACTCTATGCATTCCAAATATTAATGGATACTTTCCTTTGAGCACTGCTGCCACCATTTTTAAATAATGTGGCTCAACGATCCTCACTTTTATTCTTCCCAGTGGTAAGAGTAAAGCATCACGGGTAAGTATGACCATTTCTTCTGTATGCATAAGCCTTTTCCCATACAATGGGCAAGTAAGCTGCCGTATCTTTAATAAAGTGTAGCAGCTGTATCTCCAATAAAGTGTAGCAGCTAGACCTAGCTTTATTGAAAAACTACGTCAAAGTCGTTCAAGTTTATTCGCAATGGTCCCCGACTTAATAACGTTATCAAAATCATCAGCTAAAGCATGGCTCATTATCGCTGCATTTTTCCAATATTGAATTCTCTTCTTTGTATCTAAAGATTTAAAATCGCGCCTATCAGGTAACTTAGCATAAGGTAATCGCTCAATAAACTTCTCTGTCGGCGCGAGGATCAAGGCATTATCATAATTATGCTTGGCTTTTCTCCAAGCTAAAGATTTATCAAACCAACCTGGCTTTATTATCGAATGAAAATGTGGATATATTGTCATTCCCTTTGCTTCACTGAGTTGTAAATCAAAATGATAATCAGTGATCCCACCATCAAAATACTTCCCTTTTGGCGCCCCTTTAATATTGTTAACAGGAGATAAGATCAAAGGAATGGCGCCACTTGCCACTAACACATGATCAATATTTTCATAATGAAGTGCAATATGCCTACTGGGTAAATCCTGTAGCGAGCAAAAAGGTGAAGAAAAATCATCTACACCAAAAACACACCGCTCAAAATGCCAGCCTAAGCTCTTTCGACTTAACAAATTACTCGCCGCTGTTGCAGCAAGCCCAGCAGCTAAGGCCATACGATTACTGCCAGCATTTAAATGTCTAGCGCGGCAAGTGACAAAGTGGCTCTTAATCACTGGATGATCAATGATATCAGCCCCTTTATGAGCACCGAGTAACTCACGAATAATCGCAGTCACCTTCTTTGTGATAGCATCTGGAGAAGGCTTACCTTCATAAACTTGATTAATATAAAGGTTTTCTAAATTTTGATGCGCCTTGATGGGATTTTCCTGCGCTAAACTCGCTAGTCGCCATGCTCCCGATGAGGCGCCTATGGTATATAAAGGAGACGTTCTTTGCTTAAAGAACTCCCCAAAAATATAACGATCTAAACAGGCAATACCTAACCACTTTGGCCCTCCTGATGCCGCAAATACTTGCGTAAAAGAATCAGGATTAAGCCCTTTCTCCATTATTGTTTTAAATGCAGTAGGGCCAGCAATAAAGCGCAGAGATGACAATGTATAACTCCCTATTCCAACATACGGGTATAATTAAAAGTCATGACAATAAATCAATAAAGTCATTCAATTCAAAATCAATATTTACAAAGTATTTTACCCTATCACATGAAAACAATTCGACTCTTCACTGCGCTTTATAGAGTAATAATCTAAGCAAAATATTTTAATACTCATACGTCATTCTAACTTCAAATGGTATCGTCAAATCGACATTATACCAATTCCATTATATAGATGATCAATTCAGAGCTTCTCAGGCTTTTCAATTCAAGGCGCATTTATGCTGT
>NZ_CANLZC010000176.1 GCF_947495455.1 uncultured Shewanella sp.
ATTTGTGCGATTCATACTAGTCATAGGACCTTATCCATCACATTTCCGCCGTTCTTACAAAAAGTACTGACCAAAAAACTTACCGACATTTGTGCGATTCATACTAGTCATAGGACCTTATCCATCACATTTCCGCCGTTCTTACAAAAAGTACTGACCAAAAAGCTTGCCGACATTTGTGCGATTCATACTAGTCATAGGACCTTATCCATCACATTTCCGCCATTATTGCAAAAAGCGCTGACCAAAAAACTAACCCCAAATAATGCCGACATTTGTGCTATTCATAGGACATTTTCCATCGCTGTAACAACCGTGCTGCCTAGGCCTTCCCTTTGTACCGTTAACTGCTGCTTGTATTTTCCTTCACTGATACTGTGCTGCACAGAGGAGACATAATAATTGCCATCAAAGCTAAATCCAGCTCCTCTGACGCACACCACACAAGGGGGGTCAATCACAACACCATATCTGATGGTATCCACTGTAATTTGCCCCGAAAGCACCTTATCGGTGGAGCGATTCACACTTTGTTGAGCTAATTCTTCACCCGCAATGGCGCCATTAGTCGGATCCGTATATAGTACATTCCTCACATTAGGATCATTGGTCAAAATAGGATCTTCAACGGCCATAGGTACAGGCCTTATCGCCTCAAGTATTTCAACCGGAACGGGTTCATCTTCTTCCCCATCCTCTTCTAACATACCGCTCACCGTTTGAGGCAAGGTCGCATCATAGGTTAAGTTAATATCATCCACATTCGTCGATGGCCCCATGTTGACATTTAGCGGTGCACCTTGTGTGTGAAAACTTGAAGGTAAACCAAAATAAAAGGTATTTTCCATGGGAACAGTAGGACGCACTCGATACACAAAACCGGCCAAATTCGCATAGTACTCAATCACACTTAAATCAGTACCATTTTGAATACGCGTTCGCTCTTCAGGCTCCCAAACGGGAATAACCACAGGATCCAGCTCAGGAATAACACCGTATTCAAGGTATTTTTCCACTCTAGAGAGAACAATTTCATCTACCGTCATCGAAGGAAACTCAAAATACTCCTCTTTCAAATCCATTCGACTTAACAGATCTTCTCCAGTAATGGACAAAGTACCAGAACCTGAGCCATTGGTATGATTGAACTCCACGTTAGTAATAAAACCATCAATTAACACAGTAGGAATGGCATTGAGCATCACAGAGATAATGACTCGATTATTGGTTCTGAGCAGATCTGTCATCAACAAAGGATAATCCGGCGTCATCACGTTCTCCCTGTCTGCATTTAAAGACAGCTGAAATGTGGATTTCCCTCTATCCATTATCGATACAGAAACCGATTGAATCGCCTCTGTGATCAACAAAGGTGCAGGCAACGCCACCATAGGGCCTATCAATAAACTGAGCTGTATTCCTGCGTTCATCAACGGTTACTGCCATTTGTTGGCACGCGAATGATTTGGCCTTTTTTCTCCAATTCTATGGGGCTAAATACATTATTAGCATCGGCAAATTTCCATGATAACTTCGCATTTCCCAACGCCGAATAACTCACCTGATCGATCCGCTTCCCTTCAGAAATAATGGTCATCACCGAAGGGACAGTATCGGCATCTTTAATAAAACGCCTCGCCTTATAAATAATGTCGCTGCCATCCGCTAACGTTTCTTGCCTGTCTGGAATAAAATAGTAACGGCTATCTTTTTGAAACATATTGGCTCCTGATTATTATGAGTTATTGTGAGCTAAGCGCTAAAAGCTGCTGTTCTTTGATGGTTAAATGACATTCAAAATAACGTGTTTTAATCATCAAAGGTCAATAAGCCTAGGGAATAATGGCCCCTGTGACTCCAATAGCCCCTTGTGCCAGCGGGGCAATTTGTTCCATTTTTTGCTGGTAAACAATATATTGTTGATAAGCCTGATCCACCGCTGAGACATCATTACAATTCAGTACTCTCATGGTGAGGGCAATCGTGGCGCGAATAGGGTTTAAATGCGCATCAAATAGCTCTTCTGTCACCGAAAACTGAGTGACTTTCACCGGTAACACTCTCGCTTGCCCCCACACAAAAAAAATATTCGGCGTTGCCAGAGGCGCAATTTCCATGACCCCAGTCGCCAACATAGCTTGAGTCGATAACAAATCGCTCGTACTGGGGGTTAACAGCAATTCCAATGCGGCTAATTGAGCATAAACACCATGCTGCACTTCAGTGGATGCATCTTTATTCAACCCCGTAGAAGCATCAAATTCAATAGACACATTAATGGTTTGTGTCGGTGGGCCTTTATACATAATGGCCAAGGTTCTATCTTGCTCCTCTCCACCAGACACATTGGGCGTCAGGCTTCTTTGCATACTGGCCGGATTGTATTGAAAAGGGATCACCTTAGTACTGCCCTCTAAGGAGGAAGCGACTAAAGCCCCTTTGAATAAACTGGACTGGCTAGCAGTTGGCATAGGGCTTCCTTGTTAGTGTGTTTGCCCGCAGCTGCGACACCAGCTCATTAGCAATATTAAAATAATCCTGCATACTGGGATCCAGCACTCCAACAGGCTCATTTGCCAATATCATTTCCATCAAGGCCATAATCTGTCGCTGGCCATAAAGGCCAATATTCGATGGAAGATCGATTTGCTCAATATGGTACTGTGTCACTTGCCTAACGGTGGCCGAAGACGGCGACCTTTTAGGACGACAACCCCGTTTAGGCTGAATAGTCGATGCATTTAGAAACCTTAAGCCCATCCTTGAATCTCCTGTAAGCTCTCCTGTAAACACTTCTGTAAACAAACAGGTTGATCTTGCTTAGCATATTCACTTTTCATCGAAGCTAAGAGATACGATGTCACTTGTCTAGTAGTAGTGGCCGAAGACGGCGATCTTTTAGGACGACAATCCTGTTTAGGCTGAATAGTCGATGCATTTAGAAACCTTAAGCCCATCCTCGAATCTCCTGTACGCTTTCCTGTAAACACTTCTGTAAACAAAGCGGTTTATCTTGCTTAGCATATTCACTTTTCACCGCCAATGGCGATGATGCTTTAGACCAACAATGAACTCTGAAGCGAATGATTCGGCGGAACCACCATTGATCAAAATACCTTAGGCCCATCCTCGAATCTCCTGTACGCAAAGCGGTTTATCTTGCTTAGCATATTCACTTTTCACCGCCATAAGAAAGTGCGTCATTTCAAGGGCGCTTTGAGCCGCAGCGGCATTAAAACAGGCCGTGAGAGTAATGTTTCTGATCATGCCCCCAGAGACGCTCAGTCGTGACAATAGTTTAAAATTCAACTGCCCGATCGGCGCATTATTGGGTATCAGTGTTCGCCAAAGTCGCTCTCGCTCGCAAGCTGTGGGAAACGGAAAGCCAATAACAAACCTTAAACGTCGAATAAAAGCAGCATCAAATGAATCTTTAAGGTTACTGGTTAATATGGCGATCCCTCGATACGTCTCTAAACGTTGCAATAAATAGCTCACTTGAGCATTGGCAAATTTATCATTGCTGGTAGAGACTTGGGTTCGCTTACTGAACAAGGCATCCGCTTCATCAAACAGTAATATGGCCCCTGAACGCTCGGCAGCTAAAAACAGTTGGCTGAGATTTTTTTCCGTCTCGCCAATGTATTTACTCGTTAAATGACTTAAATCCACACGATAAAGATCGAGCTTTAAATGACTCGCTATATACTCAGCTGCAGTGGTTTTACCTGTGCCACTGGCACCATGAAAGAGTGCGACTAAGCCTTTTCCTCGCCCTCCATTTGTACCGAACCCCCATTTTTCATACACTTGAGCCTTGTATTTCACATGAGAGATCATGTTTTCAATACAGGTCGTCTGCAGCGGCGGTAATACAATATTCACGCCTGTTGCCGGCACAATTCTTTCAGCCAGATGATCAAGGGGTTGGTGAGTGTGTTGACGACAGAGCTCCCATAAAGAGACAGGCTCTTTCATCCCTTGATACACATCAACCAATGAGCGAATTTGACTAAAGCTAAGATCAAAATGAGACGAAATGGCTTCTATTTCACTGTGCAATTGAGGATGGGTTAAGTGTGCTTGCCAGTACAATGATTGTTGTTTTGAGCTAGGTTGATACACCTCAAAGGTAAATTGACTACGCAAGTAATGTTGGCGCCGACTGCCACTCATACACAGCACAGAAGACTTCAATAAATTAAAAAAATGATCAATATGGAGCATATGCTCCTCACTATGATCAAGAGACTCATCACATTCCACAATCAATAGATCATGACTCAACAAAATCTCTCTTTGCCACTTAGTCGCAAACTCATATAACTCATTAGGTGCCTTAGGAATAAACCGCCCTTGAAGCAAAATCAAGCGTCTTGATAATTGATGGGCAAATACCACAGCCACATCACGCTTCAATTCATTCAACTCTCCCGTTAACGTCATTAAACACGGCGGTTTTTGTTGGTTATGCTGCCATGTTTGCAACATATTTTTTACAGTTGATTCATTGCTGGCATCCAAGTTCACATTAGCATAAGGAAGCACTTCCACATAAGCTCTTAGCGTTTGATCTTCATCCTGTAATCCCATAATAAAATGCAAAATGCTTTCAGGAACACTGAGGCGAGATTGGGTCAAAGAGGGATTATCTTCTACTTGTATTAAACCATGACGACGTAAGCTTCCGCTGGCCATAATGGCTTGCCATTCAGGGAAGGGCAAAATAGCCAAGGCCAAACTGAAATTAACCACAATCGGCTCGCTAACACCATTGGGATAAAGCAGCTCACTATCAAGTTCAGGAGCAATACACAAAAGCAATAATTGTTGCTCAAATGCCGTTAATTGATAAAGATGGGATAAGTGATCAATAGGCAACAAGGTGTCAATATCACGTTTAAACAACTCCCCAAAAGGAGAATGCTCGCCTTTATGAGCTTGTTCAGCACCATCACAACCATAAGCCTGAGCCAAACGATATTTAATGTATTCAACAAACGCTAAGAGAAAATGCTGATTATCCTCACTATACCGCACTTGCTCGCTATCACTCGCCTTCGGGGAATGATCAATAATCGGCTGTTCCGAATTATCAATAGTAGGCTCTGCAAAAGAGGAAGTATTCTTCATTCAACCACCACCATACTTGTTGCACTATCACTCACCTTTGGGAAACGAGCAATGATAGGCTGTTCCGAATTATCATTGGCAGGCTTTGCGCAGTTATCAGTAGTATGCTCAACAAAAGAAGTAGTAGTATTCATTCAACCACCACCATACTTGTTGCACTATCACTCACCTTCGGGAAACGAGCAATGATAGGCTTTGCCGAATTATCAATGGCAAGCTTTGCGCAGTTATCAGTGGTATGCTCAACAAAAGAAGTAGTATTATTCATTCAACCACCACCATACTTGTTGCACTATCACTCACCTTCGGGAAACGAGCAATGACAGGCTTTACCGAATTATCAATAGTAGGCTCTGCAAAAGAGGAAGTATTCTTCATTCAACCACCACCATACTTGTTGCACTATCACTCACCTTCGGGAAACGAGCAATGACAGGCTTTACCGAATTA
>NZ_CANLZC010000177.1 GCF_947495455.1 uncultured Shewanella sp.
GGATTATTTGCTCCCAGCATACCAAAATGTGACATCTCTAAATTGGGGAAATGTGACATTACTATATTGGATCTACACATTCTCACTGTCTACATAGAAACAAGAAGGTATTATGTTAAATCAAATGCATCTCGTTGAAGATCTAAGACGGCAGTTATCGACGCCTAATATTTTATTGATGCCCTGTGCTTTTGATGCATTGAGTGCGAAACTTATTGAGCAAGCAGGTTTCTCTCTGACATTCATGAGCGGCTTTGGGGTGTCTTCGGCGCGATTGGGTATGCCTGATACGGGCTTAATCAGTTATCATGAGATGTTAGATCAGGGCCGTAATATCTGTCATGCAGTGAGTATTCCAGTGTTTGGTGATGCGGATACGGGTTATGGTAATGTCATGAATGTGCAGCGAACATTGCATGGATATATTCATGCTGGGTTTGCCGGTATTATGCTTGAAGATCAGCAAAACCCAAAACGTTGTGGTCATACCAAAGGTAAGCAAGTAGTGAGTCAATTAGAGGCGATTGAGCGAATGGCTGCGGCAGTGGATGCACGTGAACAAGCCAGAAAGATGGGCCATGATATTGTCATTGTTGCCAGAACGGATGCACGAGCGACGTTAGGCCTTGATGAAGCGATCCGCCGTGGACAAGCTTTTCAAGAGTTGGGAGCGGATGTGATTTTCATCGAAGCGCCTCAGTCTATCGATGAAATGACAAGTATTTGCCGTGAAATCACTGCGCCACAGATGGCAAATATGGTAGATCAAGGTGTGACACCTGTGCTACCGCCTGAAGAGCTGGAAAAGATAGGGTTTAAATTAGTCGCGTATCCAGCGAGTTTACTCACTGCTTCCGTTGAGGCTATGCAAAAAGCATTACTCAAATTAAAATCAGGTGAACCCGTTGATACTCATTTGAGTTTTCAAGATTTGCAAAAACACATTGGTTTTCAAGATTATGATAATAATTTAAGGCGGTTATCAACAAAGAAAGCGCCTGATGTATAATTTGCTTTTGAGAAATTGGCGTAAAAGTGAATTCACTGCTTTAATTAAAGGTTAAGGATATTAAAAAGTAAGAGTAGAAGTTAAAAGCAAAAGGACTTGTGGTTATGTGTGCTGTATTTCACATTGTATTACGCAAGAAAGTGTTTTGCGTGTTTCTATTTCTCAGTGTTTGCTATGTGTTTAGTGCACTTGCAATGGACAGTGAGACCAGCCCTCATATTCCTCCTGCTATCGATTTCCCTGTTACCTCTGTTGCTATAAACTCTGTTTCTGATGCAGACGCTGCGCGATTATTACAACAAGCGACATTTGGTTCGACATTGGCAAGTATTGCCGATGTCAAAGAATTGGGCATTGAAGCATGGATTGATCAACAAATTAATTTACCCGCATCCTTTCACGCACCTTTAATCACACAAAACTATACACATAGTAGTGCAATACGATTAAGTGCTTGGTGGAAAACGGCCATTGAAAGTGAGGATCAATTAAGACAGAGAATGGCTTTTGCGTTGAGCCAAATATTAGTGGTATCTCAAAATGCAGCAAAACTCCATGAACGTCAAGAGGGCTTAATTCATTACTATGATTTATTAGTGGAGCATGCATTAGGTCATTACAAAGCGTTATTATATGCAGTGAGTCTTAGCCCAATTATGGGGAAATATCTCACGCACTTAGGAAATGCAAAGGCAACAGCAAGGACCCACCCTGATGAGAATTATGCTCGAGAATTATTACAGTTATTTTCAATTGGCTTACATGAACTGCATATCGATGGCAGTAAAAAAAGGGATGAATTAGGTAGACTGATCCCTGCTTATACTCAAAATGATGTTGAAAATTTTGCTAAGGTTTTTACAGGGTGGTGTTTTGCACAGCCGACAAATGATCGGTTTTGTAATGCTAGCAATGATTATGTCACGCCAATGCGTGCATGGAATGATTATCACGATCAGACAGAAAAGACGCTTTTATTAGGGCAAGTCTTACCCCCAATGCAGACGGCTGAAATGGATTTGCAAGGTGCATTGAATAACTTGATGGCTCATTCAAATATGGCGCCTTTTATCAGTGAACAGTTAATAAAGAGATTAACGACTTCAAATCCGAGTCCTGAGTATATTGCTCGTGTTGCTCATGTGTTTAATGATAATGGGCAAGGTATAAAAGGGGACTTAGCGGCAGTCGCTAAAGCTATATTACTTGATGATGAGGCACGTAATGGGCATGTATTATTTCCTGATAGGTTTGGAAAAATTAAAGAACCTTTGTTGCGAATGACGCAAATGTGGCGAGCTTTGGAGGCGATGACATTACATGATAATTTTAGAATTTATAATCTTGGTGTAAAAACAGGCCAAGAGCCGTTAAATGCGCCTTCAGTGTTTAACTTTTACGCTCCAGATTTTACGACGCCGATATTAGCCTCTTTAGATTTAGTGTCACCTGAATTGCAAATTAGTGATGAATCTCAATTAATTGAGTTTTACAATTATTTATTTTCGCCTATTCGATACGGTATTGCTGAAGAAACATCAGCTGAAGAGGCGAGATACTCTTGGCTCTATAACCAATTTACCCCACTAGTGGCATTATTTGAATCTGAAAACGGAGATGACTTAGTCATTGAGCGATTAAATTTACTTTTTATCGCAGGTGGTATGAGTATGGATCTTAAAACAATATTGAAGGAATTGATAAGCAATATTCGTGCTTATGATGAAAGCCGTGATGCCTATAACCCCTATATTATCATGGCAAATCTTGTATTGGTGATCATGCTATCACCTGAGTTTGTCGTACAAAGATAGTGAGGTGCGATGATGAGTCTTTCACTCAGTGAGCGGCGTGCATTTTTAAAATACATTCTCTGCGGTGGAATGGGAGTGGCGGCGCTAAGTTCAATGCAAATGTCATTGCTAAATGCCGCCGTTGCGCAATCAAGTGACACCTCAAATTATAAGGCGCTCGTTTGCGTGTTTCTTTATGGTGGCAATGATTCATATAACATGTTGCGTCCTATGGAAGGACAATCTTTGCTTGAATACCAAACGATTCGGCAAAATCTAGCAAGGGAGCAGGCATTAGCCATTTTTCCCTCAAATCAACAAATCCATGATGGGATCGGATTCGTGCCAGAACTCATAGGGATGAAAACCCTTTTTGATCAAAGGCGCCTTGCTATTCAAGCGAATGTCGGAACCTTAATAAGGCCAACAACTAAAACAGATATCATCAATAAAGTCGCACTATTGCCTTCAGATCTCTATGCTCACAATAGTCAACAAGCGACTTGGCAAAGAGGTGCGGAACTTAATCAAAATAATACTGGAAGTACGGGGTGGGCTGGACGGGCAATGGATTTGCTACAGTCTAATTTAAATGCACCTTTTATCGAGAATGTAAGCTTAACGGGGCATAATCTCTGGCAGTCTGGAATGAACACTTCTGCCTATCATGTTAATTCAGAGACGATTGATACGCTCAAGATATACCAGCATCACGCTTATGCCTCTTTAAGAAAGCCATTGTTAGAACAGCATATTTATGAGATGACTTTCTCGCACCCTTTAGCTCAATCTTATCATCATACAGTGAAAAGTGCAGAAGATAATGCGCAAGCTTTAATAGGGGATTTATCTCTCCTTGCCCCTCTTGAGATTGATATTCCCAGTAACAATGCTTTAGCGGCTCAATTAGCGCGAGTCACTGATTTGATTCGATTAGGAAAGCAGCAAGGTTTATCGAGACAAGTCTTTTTTGTGGGGTTAGGAGGCTGGGATACTCATAATAATCAAGGTGCTAATCATCCTCAATTACTCACTTTATTGAATGATGCTTTATTTTATTTTTATCAGACGCATTTAGCCATAGGTGTTGAAAATGAAGTTGTGAGTTTTACTATGTCTGATTTTGGTCGTACATTAATGCCTAATGGTGACGGTACTGACCATGGTTGGGCGGGACATCAAATTATTTTAGGAGGCAGTGTTCAGGGGGATTTATATGGTTTTTTACCTTCCTCCACATTAACCAATGAACATGCATTAAATGGGGGAAGAATGATCCCGAGCACGTCAAGTGAGCAAATGTTTGCCTCTTTGGCTCGATGGTATGGAGTTGCAGAGGGGCAAATGGAGGATTTATTTCCAAATCTGCAGTATTTTGACCAAGACATTGATTATTTTTCAGTATGAAGATTGAGATACTCTTGAGATTGCATTTCTTGAAGTCGACTTAATGTGCGTTTGAATTCAAAGTAGAGCGTCCCCTCAGTGTACAATTCCTTCAATGGAACCTCAGCACTTAAATAGAGACGCACTCTTTGATCATAGAGTTCATCGACGAGGCTTATAAAGCGCCTAGCAGGATCGTCATTAACGACGTAGGATAATTGCCTCGCACCTGTGGGAGTGTGTTCATCTTCTGTGCCTCTTGCACGGATCCAATTACGCGGCTCGCCGCCAAGAACAGGTATGTTACTCAGTAAAATATGCGTGAATTGACTGGCTATTTCAATATAATCCAGTTGGGATCTTGGGCCGTCACATAAGGCATCGAAACTCAGCCATAAACAAGATGCTGAATATTTTATGGTATCGATTATTCGACCATGGATGAGTAATCCTTGGGAAATAAGTAATGTTTTTTGTGGTTCATTTTGACTATCATTTTGACTAAGTTTTTTAAATAAAATATTAAAATCAATCTCATGAGGAAGAAAATAGGTTTGTTGGTATTGTAAGGAGCGTAATCGATGATCTTGGTTACCATTTAGATGGATTTGTTTAGTATGCTTGAGCAGTAAATCAATAGTGGGTAAAAAACGTTGTCTCTGAAGTCCATTTCGATATAAAGATTCAATTTGAATGTTGGATGTGGCGACTAAGATAGTGCCTTGATGAAATAAAGCATCAAACAGGCCTGCAAGTATCATTGCATCACCGATATCAGAAACAAAAAATTCATCAAAACACAGTACATGTGCTTCTTTTGCGATGCGTTTAGCGACACTCTTTAAGGGATCTCCTCGTTTCGACTCTTGCGCCAGCTCTTTATGTATTCGCGCCATAAAGCGATGAAAATGTAATCGCATTTTAGCTGTTCGAGTAAGGCTGTTGTAAAACATGTCCATGAGAAAGGTTTTCCCACGGCCTACATCCCCCCAGAGATACAGTCCTTTCAAAGGTGTTTTTAAAGAGTGCTGCTTATTAGTTATCTTCTGATAAAGTGCATCGAGCGCAAGTACTGCTTCCATTTGAGCTGGATCTTCATTTAAAACATGGCGATTGAGTAAGCTTTGATAGGCATTCAATGGACTGATTGCAGGAAGGGTTTGCTGTGCGTTTTTGTTATGGAAAAATGAATATTTCATCAAGAATGAGACTAATACTGATTGAATTTAACTGCTGGAGGGTTCAACAGCACCTTACCGTTAAGTATAGCTAAATCAATATAACCTCAAGATGAAAAAATGAAGATTAGGGCCTAATACTAATACTGGTCAGTTAAGAGCTAATATAATTTTAGGGAGTAAGTTCTTGGCCTATGTTTGACCTCCCTT
>NZ_CANLZC010000178.1 GCF_947495455.1 uncultured Shewanella sp.
GACTGTCTGTTAATGCAGGAGCAATTAACGACCTTGCCTACAGTATGTTGAATTCCCGCTGAAAGATCACTTATATAATGGAATTGGTATTATTAGCCTTTTGGCTGAGTGAGTCGTGTTCTTTGCACACAATGGCATCACCACCAACATTAATAGACTTCCATTTAGCATCAAAAATAACACACCTGGAAAATTCAAACTCAAAACCCGGACGACTAGGAGCAAAACCATCGGCAACACTATAAAAATAGATGTCATTTTTATCATAGTCACCTTGAGCATGCCTGATTGCTTCTTTAGGTTCCAGTTTATTGATAGCTGGAGCAAAAGAGCATACATCTTGATCTAATAGCTCCTCTAAATACTTTCGTAATGCTTTTTTTTGCATTTGCAGCTCCTCATTACTCAGCTCTGTAGAAGCAGTACTAAACGGAATACAAAGAAAAATCAAAATATGCAATATACGTAAAAATATCACTTTAACCTTAACTTCATTTATTCTATTTTTGACTTAAAGCGACCGCTGCTTGTCACGGAGAAGGAACCAGCGGCCTAAGCTTATGACACGCTATAAATATCATCTACAAAATTAACATCTTCATCTACTAATTCATAAAAATGTATATTGGCTGGAGACCCAGCCCCCCTAGACAACATTTCTATGCAAGTAATCATATTATTTTCAATAGTGACATAAGTTTCAGCTCCATCACTTAAGTCAGTTGATTTTATTAATGGGCCAATGAGATGGTAAGCACAGGTATCAAGATTTGCCCCTTGAGCCTTCAAGCGTACATTCAGCTTAAAGGTTGTTATAAGCCCTACACCAGTATCTTCTCGCTCTGTTACTTGAAGTTGTTGAATGATATTTTCGATCTCATACTCAGGGTACTCTTGGGCAAGCCATTTCAATATATCGACTTCAATTTGATTCAACTGAAACTCCATCTTCACATAACAACTTATTCAACAACAGCAAGATAATCTTCCAAACTGCTTCCTCTTTTTCAAAACAAATAATTGAACGATAGTATACTGCTAACCTATTGTTGTAAAATAGTTATCATTCAAAGTCTAATCCTATCGTTCAAATAAAACCTTTATCTTAATGACGCATAAGTTCTGTATTCTGCATATGCTCGACAACCCTGCCTGAAATCGATGAAACAAAACTTATCAAGACATCTATGTCTTCATTATTCTCTTTTCTCTGTTTAAGCTAACGCCCACCCACGCTTTATCGCTGTCTCATCCACCCGCGTTAGAAATCGGCTTAGGTCGGCGTTGCCAGCCGTCATAATGATGCAAGAACGCTTCGCCTCGAGAACCATCAAGCACCTTTCTCATAACCGGGTGCTGAGATAGGAGGCCTTCAATCTGAAACATTGAAAAGAGAACCTGCACTTTACGGCGATCCATACGGCGTTCGGTTTCCTTGATTAGGCGCTGTTTCTCATTCAGATCACTTGCTTGAAGGTAGCGCGCTACGGCGGCCCCAGTCCAACATGCGTCGTGAACACCAATGCCAAAGCGAAACCAAGCCGACTGCGCGGCATCGCCAACGATAAAATACTCACCTTCACCGTATCTTCCAGAGGTGTGCCCAGATCGAACACCGGTGAGGTGGCTATGAAAGAAACTGGCCGTGTTTTGCGCGCTCGAGGGGAACGAATTCTCCTCCTTCAAAAAACGCCCCACTTTCTCCTTATCAAGTTTGGAGCCCACCCCCATAGCGCCGAGCAAACGCTCAGCAATTGACCAAGGGGATCCCACGAGTGTGCTAGCTTCCCGCGGAAACATCCCTTCGAGATGGACTCTGCGAATGCTACCTCGATTTAAGCCATGCCAGTTCTGTGGATCCAACATATCTCCGCGAGACTCTGGTATCCAAACCCAATCTGGAGGAACCATATTATTAGAATAAAGATCAGGAAGACGATCAAATGTAAATATCCCACGATCTAGGCTACAAACCATGCAAATGGGATCGTCAAAGACTCTTGGATCATCGGCCAACGCCAGAGTCAAGAACGCTTTCCAGTCTTCGCTATGATCTCGAATCTTATCGTCGATTGTATGCAACTCGGAGCCCGAGCCCTCTAAATAAGAGGTCAACAGATCATCGGGACTCAAAACTTCTTGTACCAATTTTCGCAGGCCGCAAATGGACTCTTTCCCCGCCAGAGCTTCTCGAATAGCACTATGCCCTCCAGAAGCATCAACCACGACATCAAAAGGCAATGCGATCTCGTCAGCAACCTGCACGAGTTCCACACCAGCACGCCGCGTCATGCACGAACTCGCGAGAGGGTTTGGGTTTAAGTTTGGATTAGAGTTAGGGTTTAAGTTTAGATTGGAGTTAGAGTTTAGATTGGAGTTAGAGTTTAGATTGGAGTTAGAGTTTAAGTTTAGATTGGAGTTTGGGTTAGAGTTAGTGTGATACCGAGCAAACAACTTACCGCCCTCGGCCACCGCATCACAATGTTCGTACAAGACAACACCAAGCTTCAGGGCCACCACGCGCAAAAAAAACATCAGATCAAAGAGCCAGATGGTACTCTTGTCTGCATAGGACGGGGCAATCTCGCTACGAAGAGAGCGAGGGGCGCCTAAGGAGGAAAGGTAGCGTTCCTCGTGACGAAAAATGCCCACAATACGCGAACGTATCGGACGCCCGTGTTTCTCTAAAACCGTCACGTTATGGCCACGCATGGCGCATTCGATTGCTGTCGTCAGTCCTGCTGGACCAGCCCCTGCGATCACTATCCGCTTAGGCGTGCTGGCACCTGCCACGCGAGCGCACCGTTCGGACAGAGCACTGTGGAATGCATCGAGAAAACCATCCGCATCAAGGTCATCGTCCACCAGCCATCGAGTATGCGCATGCTCACCGGGAAGCGTCAGACTCTCCTCAAACTCAGCCTCCGTCTCCCTTGTACCACTCCCTATGGTAGACACAGGCTGCAGTGCAGCCTTGGAAGAAAGCGCCTTGCGAGTTGCAGGGTTAAGGTTGGTAAGTTGTTCCTTCAGAGTCTCAAATGAGTGCATCAAAAAATCCTTTATTAAGTGTCAATCTTGAGTGAGGTTTTTTCGCTGTTGCGGCCAGAGTGCTCGACACTCTCTAAGCTAAAGTGCTTGGCAAGTTCTAAACTAGAGTGCTTGGCACGCTGTTAAGGCATTCTTTCAGCGGCCTAATGCGCTTTTTTACTCAGCGCTCCAAAAAGCTTTCTTTCCAATGAAAACGAACAGATGCGCTATTCACTGCTCTTTAACGGTTAACAAAAATAGACTATCTTCGAAGATGAATGAAGTATTCGCTTACCCATTATTTATGGGCGTACCCTATAGTCTACCTTCCATATCTAACGATTATTCTTATTAAAAAATGACTATAAATGCAGCTCTATGCCTCATCGGTTCAGAACCCGTTAACGAGCAGAAGCAGAATGCCTGTTCATACAATCCTAAGGAATAATTTATAGCCAGCCATTATTAATCAGTAACATAATGAAATTTTTAGCCGAAATCAATACTCAGCATTTATCATCATTTAATTCGGACATCCATCATTTAATTCGCATTTAATTCGGAAATCATTTAATTCGGACATCCATAATCATTTAATTCGGACATCCATAATTAATTTCTTACATAAACATTTAATTCGGACATCCATAATTAATTTCTTACATAAAAAACATTTAATTCGGACATCCATAATTAATTTCTTACATAAAAACCCATAATCGACATGCGAGTAATAAACGCTTCGTTCTTTATCATTCATACAAAGGTTAATCTCACATCAAATCTAGCAATAATAATATGCAATCCATCAGTCGTTCTGAATTACATTTACAATAAATCACTGATCAATATTCATAAGATGTTCAGCATTATAAAAAGATATTGAAATTAATGGGTTAAACTAAATCTCAAGGTGAGTTCTACGCACTATCGAGCCAACGATGACAACTCCCAGCACCTTGTCGTCGTTTTCGTTCTAAATGCGCACAATAAGCATCCAATTCTTGCAGCCGACCTACAGGCCCTTTAAATAAACGCGTAAATTCCGTGGTTAATTTAAGCCAGTGATCAGGTGGAATATTCAATCGATTGAGAATGGGCATTGCCGCATCGCTTATCGCACCGTGTTTATCTGCACGTTTATGATTAAAGATCAGCTGCCCCGTTTCATCCACTAACTGCAAATAGTCATCCAAATGAAACTGCAACCCTTTAGGCATAGCAAGCCTTTCATTACCCGCAAATGCTAATAAATTGGTTGGCTGCTCTCCTTTTAACGCAGCCTTTATTCGCCTTTGAATACTAGTAAAATCAGACTGCTCGAGCGTATCGGCTATTTTTGCCCTAATGGGATTCAAATCCACATAGGCCATGCAAGCAAGAATTGCAGCTTCATCAAGTAGTGCCTGAGATTTAAAACGCCCTTCCCAAAAACGGCCGCTGCATTTATCTTCAAGGTTAGCCTTTCGCGCAATAGGCTCATTTAACGCTCTCATGAACCAACTTATATCACTTAACCGACTGCGATACTCTGCTATTGTCTTAGATAATAAAATCCTTTCACCATCTTCAAGCAGCAAGCCTTTAACAAACTTTCTCGTAATATCAGTGCCGTTAAATAACTGATGCCAGCGCTCGACAACCTCCAGCTCAGTCCAAGCATTCGCCTCATAAATATCCACACAAAGAACTAAATGCAGATGATTAGACATGACAGCATAAGCACAAATATCAATTGCAAATACCTGACCAAGTTCAAGGATACGCTCTTCAACCCATGCTCGTCGATGCTCATATGACTGCCCTGTATAGCTATCTTCTCCACACAAGAAAGCTCTTCTCACACAACGAGAGATACAGTGATAATAAGATGTGTCCTCGATACTAACAATGGCTTTTCTTGGTATTGGCATAACACATCCGCCTATGACTGTTCAACTATCAAAGCCTAGTTTACAAACGCAAACTAGGCAAATAATCATGGGTGTCTTAGTTGTTCCTCATATGACTGCCCTGTATAGCTATCTTCTCCACACAAGAAAGCTCTTCTCACACAACGAGAGATACAGTGATAATAAGATGTGTCCTCGATACTAACAATGGCTTTTCTTGGTATTGGCATAACACATCCGCCTATGACTGTTCAACTATTCAAAGCCTAGTTTACAAACGCAAACTAGGCAAATAATCATGGGTGTCTTAGTTGTTCCTCATATGACTGCCCTGTGTAGCTATCTTCTCCACACAAGTAAGCTCTTCTCACATAACGAGAGATACAGTGATAATAAGATGTGTCCTCGATACTGATAATGGCTTTTCTTGGTATTGGCATAACACACCCACCTATGACTGTTCAACTATTCAAAGCCTAGTTTACAAACGCAAACTAGGCAAATAATTATGGGTGTCTTTATTATTTTTCTTTGGCATAACACACCCACCTATGACTGTTCAACTATTCAAAGCCTAGTTTACAAACGCAAACTAGGCAAATAATTAT
>NZ_CANLZC010000179.1 GCF_947495455.1 uncultured Shewanella sp.
CCCGAGCAGTCAAACGAAGACCACAGCGATATGCTAGAAATAAAAAATGCCAATAAGCTTAACTTACTGGCATTACCCATTATCGGCGCTTTTTTATTCAATATCAACGGGGTGTTTAATATCAAGCTAATCGATATTCAAATACTTATGTGTTTGTACTGATAAGCGCCAATTCCGCTCAATGCACACCTTCATCGCTAATGCTGTCGCCCTTGGCTTTTGGCTAATAGGTTGTAAACAGATGGTTTTATCGGCACATTCAATATCTTTTAACAAAATATCTAACTCATCAATATGATTTTCTGTCGCTATGGGATGCTTAATCTCATTAGCACGATTTAATGCTTGAGGAAGCACCTTCAGCCCCCCTTTCATATTAATTTTTGGTGAAACGGTCACCCACGCATGATTTGAGCATCGTACTTCAAATGTGCCACTGGTTTCAATTTGCGTACTAAAACCCTGAGCATGTAATTCACTGGTCAATGATGTTAAATCATACAAACAAGGCTCTCCACCGGTAATAACCACATGTTTAGCCGTAAAGCCTTTACTGACAAATGCATTCATTAGCGATACGGCATCATGTTCTGCCCATCGCCCTAATGTTCCGTCAACTTGGATCACATCACTTTTTGAAACCTTATGCTCATCCAGTACTTCCCATGTATGCTTTGTATCACACCATGCACACCCGACAGGACAACCTTGAAGCCTGACAAATATCGCAGGCACGCCAGTATGAGTGCCTTCACCTTGAATTGTCTCAAAAACTTCATTAACCGGATAATTCATTTGATACCTCTATTTTTTCTAGGCGGCATTTATAGTGGATTTTGTTCTTGACTGCAAGTACCCACCCCGTTTTATCGTCAAACTTGAAAACATTTTTATAGCAACTCGAATAAAACAGGCTGTTATCGCTATATGAAAAAAGCCGATTAAGGTACACTTACGCTATATTCATGACTTAAATTGGTTGATAAAAATGACCTCAAAAGCAATCGTTGTTTTCTCTGGTGGACAAGACTCCACCACTTGCCTTGTTCAAGCACTGACACAATATGATGAAGTTCATGCTATGACTTTTGATTATGGCCAACGCCACCGTCAAGAAATCGAAATCGCACAATCCTTAGGTAAAAAGCTAGGGGTAGCCAGTCATAAAATTTTAGATGTCTCTTTACTTAATGAATTAGCCATTTCTTCACTGACTCGAGACAATATTCCCGTCTCTCATACACTAATGGAAAATGGACTGCCCAATACCTTCGTACCTGGACGTAATATTTTGTTTTTAACCCTTGCGGGGATCTATGCTTATCAAGTCGGCGCCAAGGCGGTTATTACTGGCGTCTGTGAAACCGACTTCTCTGGTTATCCAGATTGTCGTAATGATTTTGTTAAAGCAATGGAAAAGGCGTTGACCCAAGGGATGGATTATGATCTCACATTAATCACACCACTTATGTGGCTTGATAAAGCCGAAACTTGGGGATTAGCTGATAAATATCATGCTTTAACACTGATTAAAGATGAAACCCTAACTTGTTATAACGGTATCATTGGAAGTGGCTGCGGCACTTGCCCTGCTTGTGAACTCAGAAACCGAGGTTTACACACTTATTTAAATAACAAAGAGGCGGTATTACAGCGCCTAGCCAATAAATGAACGTTTTCTTCTCACCCTTAATAGTCAAAAAGCTCAAATCACCTTATGGGGTTGGCCTATTCATTAGTCTGCTTTGTATAGTCTTGTTTTTTATTCAACAAGATACGCTATTGGCTTATCGACGACTTGATATCACTCAAGGTCAATGGTGGCGCATAATAACAGGTAATTTACTGCATACAAATGACTGGCATTTAGCAATGAATTTAGCCGGCCTTTGGGCTATTTTAATGCTCCATAAACAGCATTATTCATCGATAGGGTTACTGCTTTTATTTTTGGTCTTGTGCCTATTACAAGGCTTAGGGTTATACCTTTTCTTTCCCACTTTATTAGGTTACGTAGGTTTAAGTGGCGTTCTACATGGCTTGTTTAGTTATGGTGTGATCCAAGATTGTCGAGTCGGCTTTAAAAGCGGTTACTTATTATTAGCAGGCGTTATTATTAAAGTCGCCTACGAACAAATCCAAGGAGCAAGCCCCGAAGTTGTCAAACTCATCCAAGCTCGAGTCGCCACAGAAGCACACCTCATTGGCCTGATCAGTGGACTCTTATGCGCCGCAATCATCTATACTCTGCTACGCATAAGGCATAAGGCATAAGCTGGATCTTATCAATCTTACACAAAAAGGGGCTAACTCTCATTAGATTAGAGCCTCCCCCTTTTCAACTAATAAAGAAAATTCCTTATACCTTTATCAACGCATCTCTCAATCGCTTCACTTCATCTCGCACAGCAGCAGCTTGTTCGAACTCAAGATTTTTTGCATGCTCATGCATTTGCTTTTCTAACCTGTCTATTTCATGGCTTAAATCAGCCACATTTTGTCTTTGATATTGAGGTCTAGGTTCAGCCACTTCCCTTTGTTTGCTTGCTTCAAATGACTCAGAGCCATCATCCACATCCATCACATCTGTGATTGATTTACTCACCCCTGTGACGGTAATATTATTATCAAGGTTAAATTGATGTTGCTTCGCACGCCGGCGCTCTGTTTCATCTATGGCCTTTTTCATTGACTGAGTGATCTTATCAGCATAAAGGATCACTTTACCGTTAATATTTCGAGCTGCTCGGCCAATGGTCTGAATAAGAGAGCGCTCAGAGCGTAAAAAGCCCTCTTTATCAGCATCTAAGATACATACCAAAGAAACCTCAGGCATGTCCAACCCTTCTCGCAACAAGTTAATACCGATCAAAACATCAAACACACCCAAGCGTAGATCCCGAATAATCTCCACACGTTCAACCGTATCAATATCAGAATGTAAATACCGAACCTTAACCCCATGCTCATCTAAGTACTCAGACAAGTCTTCAGACATACGTTTAGTCAAGGTTGTCACTAGAACACGTTCATTCACCGCAACACGTTGATTAATTTCAGAAAAAAGATCATCAACTTGAATCGCAACAGGACGCACTTCAATTTCAGGATCCAATAAACCTGTCGGTCTCACCACTTGCTCGGCGATATCATTACCGCTTTTGGCCAATTCATATTCATTTGGGGTGGCGGACACGTAAATCGTTTGCGGCATTAATGCCTCAAACTCTTCAAATTTTAATGGGCGATTATCCAGTGCAGAAGGTAGACGAAATCCATATTCAACTAGATTCATTTTACGGGAACGGTCTCCTTTATACATAGCCCCAATCTGCGGCACTGTCACATGAGACTCATCGAGAATAAGCAAACCATCGTCCGGTAAATAATCCAATAAGGTTGGCGGCCCTTCGCCTGTTGCTCGTCCAGACAAATAACGAGAATAGTTCTCAATACCTGAGCAGTAACCTAATTCAACCATCATTTCGATATCGTATTGTACGCGCTCAGTGATCCTTTGCGCTTCGATGAGTTTATTATTATCCAGTAATTCTTGCTTACGTTCTCTTAATTCTTCTTTTATGGCTTCAGCTGCAGCCAAAACAGACTCTCTAGGGGTAACATAGTGACTCTTTGGATAAACAGTAGTACGAGCCAAACGTTTTAGGGTGTGCCCAGTTAACGGATCAAATAAACTCAACCTTTCAATTTCATCATCAAAAAGTTCAACGCGTATAGCCTCTTTATTGGAGTCTGCAGGGAAAATATCAATCACTTCCCCCCTAACGCGATAAGTCCCTCGCTGCAGTTCAATATCATTACGAGTGTACTGCAGCTCACTTAATCGCCTTAGAATGTCTCGCTGCCCCATGAAATCACCTTCTCGTAAGTGCAACAGCATCTTCATGTATGAGTTAGGATCCCCTAAACCATAAATCGCAGAGACAGACGCAATCAAAATCACATCTTTACGCTCCAATAACGCTTTGGTTGCCGATAAACGCATTTGTTCGATATGAGCATTCACTGACGCATCTTTTTCGATAAAGGTGCCCGTCGAAGGAACATAGGCTTCAGGCTGATAATAATCATAATAAGAAACGAAATATTCAACGGCATTATGAGGAAAAAATTCTTTCATTTCACCATATAACTGCGCTGCTAATGTTTTATTGGGTGCCATAATAATCGTCGGCCGCCCTAAGGCTTTAATCACACTCGCCACTGTAAAGGTCTTACCTGAACCCGTGACACCCAGTAAGGTTTGACTTGCTATACCTGCTTCAACCCCTTCAACAAGCTGGTTAATGGCAGCAGGTTGATCTCCTGCTGGAGAATAAGGTGACACTAATTGAAATACGGGATCCGACACTGATTCATTTCCTTAAATAAGACGCCACAAGATTTTAAGCGACTCTCCTTGATATTCCAAGCTTATCCCCATAAGTAAATTTAAAAAACGCTTATATCAGAACAAAACGCTATAACATTAAAGTATGACATTTTGATATCTATGGAGTGAAACTTTAATACAGATCAATAATGCCATTAAAAGGAGCAAAAGCAGCCATGAATACAATAAAAATCATTGTTTAATACACAAGCTCAGCTTAAATATTTATTACATTTAAACAACAAAAAAATTTTAGCTCGCAAATATTGCTTGATTTTTATACACCACTGAAAAATAACAAATAAAATTTAGTGTCAAAATTAATACATTTTGCGTAAAACCCAAGTCACATCGGCCTTAGGTCACCACAAAGCAATATCACCCACAGGGTTATCCACAGTTTTAGTGGATAACTCACTCCATGCCCTATTCTGTGGGTATTTCCGAGCACTTTCTTCTTTCAAACTCACATTAAGACCTATTTGTTATTTTATTACAAATGAAAATCCCACCATACCATTGACTAGTATACCTTCTTATATAACAACACCATTTAATCTTTGATCGGCCAATACAACCGGCCCTTTCACAGACATTTTCGACTAATTTGAGTCACTTCTTATATAAACAAACACTGACTTTTCCTTCATATCTTCTACTTTTTACACATTTATCCTCGGCTTTATCGTTAATTTTCAAGGTATCCCCACAAGCAGCATTAAATAGAAACATAAACAATATTAAGTTTTTGAATAAAAAAATCATAAATATGACTATTCTCTACTCTTTGTGGAGATTAGATGAGCAGTTAACCGCATAATTACACTTTTTTTTCTCAGTCGAGTTGACTCTATCCACATAGCGATTTACTATGCGCCCCGTCTTCACGAAGAGTCGGTTAAATTCGATTCCCCTGTAGTTCAGTTGGTAGAACGGCGGACTGTTAATCCGTATGTCACTGGTTCGAGTCCAGTCTGGGGAG
>NZ_CANLZC010000180.1 GCF_947495455.1 uncultured Shewanella sp.
TTATATGAAGAACCATCTTATTTATCGCAATGTCTTCGGGATTATTTAGAATAAAAATATGAGGGGATCTTTAAGACTCACTTCACAACTCGTCGCTTGTGGCGGTGTAGACAATGATGATTCGACTTCATCAAGCTCCTCATCGACAGGTGATGACTCCAGTGATAGTAGCGATACGCAAAGTATTTCATTTAATACCGCATTAAGCTCAACATCATTAACATCAGGGGATGCTGCCAGCATCACGATAAGTTATGAGGGGACCTTAACATCATCCATTAACGTCACAGTGTCTGAGTCTAATGGACTGTTAACTTTTGATAATGATAATCACACTTGTGCCTTTTCCAGTAACACCCATTCTTGCACGTTAAATGTGACAGCCTCATCCACCGATGATACTCAAACAAGCACCTTAAGTTTTACGAGTAATGATACGGCTGACGAGATTAGTTTTTCTCCACAAAACATCAGTTTTACTGTAACAAGTAGTGACAGCGGTGGAAGCAGTGGTACCCAAAGTATAACCTTTAATACCGCATTAAGCTCGACATCATTAACATCAGGAGAGTCTGCCACCATTACGATAAATTATGAGGGAACATTAACATCATCCACTAATGTCACAGTATCTGAGTCTGATGGGCTGCTAACCTTTGACAGTGATAATCACACTTGTGTCTTTTCCAGTAGCACAAATTCTTGCACCTTAAATGTGACAGCCTCATCCACTGATGATACCACTCAAACAGGAACCATCAGCTTTACAAGTGATGATACCACTGATGATATCGCTTTTTCTCCAAGCAGCATTAGTTTTACTGTCAATGCAGGAACGGAAACTGAGCATTTACTGATAGGCTATTGGGCAAACTTGGGGCCTTGGACCTTAGAGGAAACGGCGGATCAAGGATTCAATATGCTGATTATTGCCTTTGGCAATATAGACAATGATGATGGCGTTTCACTGGACGCCTTTGGGCCAAACTTTACCAGTGATGTCATGATCCAAGATATTCAAAGTGCAAAAGCAGCCCACCCTGATCTGTCGGTATTGATTTCATTTGGTGGATCAAATAACACGTATTTTGTGGACGATGATTTAACGGATGATCAAATCAATACATTGGCTGGTAAGCTCAATGATTTTCTTGAAGAGTATGATTTAGATGGCGTTGATTTTGATATCGAAGGTAAATACAGTTATTCGGTCTTGCACACCTTAATTGCTGATCTTCAAAATTATCGCACTGATGCGGGAGAAACGCCTTATATCATTACCGCTGCGCCACAGCTCAATACCGACTCGAACGGTAATGCCCTGATGGTCTCAACGGGATATGAAACTGAGCCTTATTATGCCAGCACGGACGATACTTCAGCATTAGCTGATTTTGATTATGTCATGGTTCAGGAATATAACACGGTATTTTCACCGGCATTGTCATATAATGATCAAAGTTTATATGCCAATGACTTTGAAACAATAAGTAGCTCATTTAACCTGTTAAAACAGCAATTACCCTCAGATTCTAGTACGAAATTAGTGATTGGTGAACCCGCTTCTTATCACAGTGCCAGCGCAGCCTCTATTTTTTATGACTATTCTGCTTCACAAAATACTTATACACAAAGGGATTTAGATACTGTCATCAGTGGTGTGATATCTCAGGTGAGTCAAATAAAGGATGATGATAGATTTGGCGGTATTATGGAATGGGATACCTATGATGACGAAGTTTACAACGATCCAGCTTATGGATTCAGTCAAGGTATTATGTCATGTGTACTCTATTCAGAATGTGAGGACTAATCCTTTATTGACGGGCATGATGGGTAACACTCATCATGCCTTTCAATAAAAGCTGTGAATAAAAGCTGGAATTTAGACAAGCACTCCATTCCCCGATTTCCAGCAGAAATAATTATACCCTATACCAAGCTTTAATGAGTTGAATAACCTGAATAAAAGCTCATTTTACGACTAAAACAATATGCTTTAATGTATTAATGACATCTTTTGATACCAATATCAGTTATTAGGCTAAAAACTAGGTAACTGCTCATCAGTTAATGCACTGTTTGTAGAAAAGTTACCCGATTTTCTAACATTATCCACATTCCAGCCACTCAAATCTTGACTAAACATACGTGCTTTATTAAACATATAACGCATGTTGGTAACATTAGAAGTATCCCACTGAGACAAAGGCTGATTAAACCCATCGTTATCTCTGAACATACCATCCATATTCGTCACATTAGCGGTATCCCAACCTGAGAGATCCTGATTAAATGCATCTGCATCATTAAACATTCCTCCCATATTCGTCACTTGTGAGGTATTCCAAGCCGCTAGAGGCTGATTAAATGCCCTTGCCCCCTGAAACAAACCGCTCATATTCGTCACTTGCGAAGTGTCCCAATCAGATACATCCTGATTAAAGGCACTGGCATCCAAGAACATAGCCAACATAGTCGTCACATTAGAGGTATCCCACTGCGAGATATCTTGATTAAATGCCCTTGCACGCACAAACATGTAATTCATGCTAGTCACGCTGGATGTATCCCAACCAGATAAATCACCATTAAATGTCTCATTATGAGCAAACATAAACTCCATGTTAGTCACACTCGAGGTATCCCAACCGGAAATATCATGATCAAAAGCTCTGGCATATGAAAACATGTTATACATATTAGTCACTTTTGATGTATCCCATCCGGATATATCCTGATTAAATTCATATGCAGAACCAAACATATTATGCATATCAGTCACATTGGAGGTATTCCAATCAGAAATGTCTTGGTTAAAAACAAGTGCACCAGAAAACATATCGCTCATATTAATCACTCGGGATACATTCCACCTTGATATATCTTGGTTGAACACAAAAGCCCCCTCAAAAATACCGCTCATATTGATCACACTGGAGGTATCCCATTCTGATAAATCTTGATTAAAGTCTTGCACTCTGTAAAACAACTGTGACATATCAGTCACATTAGAGACATCCCAGCCTGAAATATCAGGGATCATCGAATATCTATAAAAAAGTCTTGCTAATGATGTTAATCTTGATATGTCATAATTTTCAATAACATCGTTGTTGCGTTCAAGTATTGCAATATAAAGTGAACTATTTGGCGTATCAGGTACATAAGCAGTATCCTTCATTGCTGTGGCCGACAACCACACATCATCTTGAATCACCTTACTCACATTCCAATCAGATAAATCCTGATTAAACTGCCATGCACCATTAAACATCATTTTTATATTTGTCACATTAGCGGTATTCCACCTAGACAGATCTTGGTTAAAACTCCATGCGCCATAAAACATCTTTTCCATATTTGTCACATTAGCGGTATTCCACCCAGATAAATCCTGATTAAATCCTCCAGTGTTGTAAAACATATAGGCCATATTAGTGACATTAGACACATTCCAGGCTGCAATATTAGGGTTTATATAATGATTAAAAAATAGCTTTTCCAATGATGTCATGGCCGATACATCATGTGCTTCAATCATTGGAAGATCATTATTTATGACCGCAACATAAAGTCCTCTGTTTGGCGTATCAGGTATAAAATCAGGTTCATCAATTGCAGTTCCAGACAGCCATACATCATCCTTAACAACTTTACTCACATTCCAGCCTGATAAATTTTGACTAAACGACATTGCACCATTAAAGGCTGCTGTCATATGAGTTACATTACCCGTACTCCATTGAGATACATCTTGATTAAAAGCTTTAGCATTGTAGAACATATATGCCATATTAGTGACACGACTCATATCCCAATTAGATATATCCTGATTAAAAACACTCGCCTTGTAAAATAGATAAGACATATTGTTTATATTAGACACATTCCAATTAGATACATCTGGGTTAAAAGTTAAACCAGCAAACAATTTCTCTAACGATGTCATTGTCGACACATCAAAGCCCTCGATAACTAATTTATCACCATTCAATATCGCCACATATAAATCCTTATGGGGGGTTTGAGGAATAAACCGTGTCTCTTTAATTGCAGTACCACTGAGCCATACATCATCAACAACCACTTCGCTTACATTCCAGGCAGACAGATCCTGATTAAACGCGCTGGCACCATTAAATGTCATCTTTAAATTTGTGACACTGCCAGTCTTCCAACTTGAGATATCCTGATTAAAAGCGGTAGCATTATAAAACATATAGGACATATCAGTTACATTAGACACATCCCAATTTGAAATGTCAGGATTTAAAAGGCTGTCTTTGAATAAATAAGACATATCCGTTATTTCAGAAGTATCAGCTGACTCTATAGCAAGGATATCGCCCTCAGCAATATAACGTTCAAGCTGCTGTCGAGTTGTTGTATTGGTTTGCACATCTGGCATATCAGCTTCATCTGAAGTATTGGTCTCATCTTTCGCTTCATCCAAATTATCTGCCACAATATTTGAAGTATCCCTTGTATCCCTTGTATCCGCTGTATTCGTTGTATCCGCTGTATCCGCTGTATCCGCTGTATCCGCTGTATCCGCTGTATCCGTTGTATCCGCTGTATCCGTTGTATTCGTTGTATTCGTTGTATCCGTTGTATCCGTTGTATCCACTGTATTCGCTGTATTTGCTGTATTTGCTGTATTCACTGTATCCGCTGTATCCGTTGTATTCGCTGTATCCGTTGTATTCGCTGTATTCGCTGTATCCGCTGTATTCGTTGTATTCGTTGTATCCGCTGTATTCGTTGTATTCGTTGTATTCGTTGTATTCGTTGTATTCGCTGTATTCGTTGTATTCGTTGTATTCGTTGTATCCGCTGTATCCGTTGTATCCGTTGTATCCGTTGTATCCGCAGTATCTGTATCATCTGTTATTGCATCAGTACTAGCACTGGCTGAAGTCATATTTGACGTTGTCGAATCGGATGCATTAGACGACGCTAAAATTACATCAGACAAAGTGTCATCGTTACTGCTTTCTCCACATCCATACAACATAGTCATCATCAAGAAAATACTCGAATAAAATATATTGTTCTTACGAATAGATTTAACAGTCGATGAATTAATAGCAGAATTTGACATATTCATTCCAATTCAATAGAGACTAATTCTGATATACTAATGCAGCACGATAACCATTTCATGCAAATAAAGTATGAATATCCTCTAATCCAAAGTCTATTTTTCTCGAAATGAATAATACTTTTATCTTATTCTCGTTTATCAAGAGTATTTTCATTTATCAAGAGTGTTCTCGTTGACGTGGTTTAATTGATACGACTAACCCAGTTAAGACATAATTGATTTAACTGGAGATTGAAATGAAAACACGTA
>NZ_CANLZC010000181.1 GCF_947495455.1 uncultured Shewanella sp.
CGGAAACGAGCGAAGCGAGGGGAAGGGCTGGCGGGGGTGAAACCCCCAAGAAGGGTTATCACTCGAAAATTTCAAAAATTACTTATTCACAAAATTGAGTCAATTTTGCCTTAAAGAACTTCTTTTTAACTTGCTTTAAACTTAAAAGACTTAGGAGTTAATGTAAACCCATGATTATAAAGAAATATAAATTTTAAAGGTGTGCGTCTACCGAGTTAAAGGTGTGCGTCTACCGAGTCAAAGGTGTGCGTCTACCGAGTAAAGGTGTGCGTCTACCGAGTCAAAGGTGTGCGTCTACCGAGTCCTGTGGATAAAATTATATAGGTGTGTATTGACATTTTTTACAACACACCTAACATAAAAGGTGTGTTGTAAAAATGGAATAAATACACCTATGGAATTATCTCGTGTTTCATCAAAAACGAAAGTTAGACATAAAACTGATATTAATCGTACGTTATCAATGATGCCTCTTTCTTCAAGGCGAGTTTTATTTATGGCTATTAGTCAATTAGATTCAAAAACATTGATTAAAGAAGGGCAAATCTTTCGCGTTTATGCCAATGACTATGCAAGATTAGCTCAATTGGAAATGAATACAGCCTACGAACAATTAAAAGCCGCCGCATTAGATCTACAAAAACAAGTGATTGGAATACCAAAGGAAGAGTTATTACCACCGTTTCCTCGAATAGGTGAGCGCCCTTGGGTAAAACCCATTGGCAAAGGAATTAGAATGCTGAATGTTACCCAATATTGTGATTATGAAGATGGCGACGGGTATGTTGATATTAGTTTTAGTCGACAAATGGAGCCTTACATTTGCATGTTAGAAAAAAACTATACTACGCAAGTTTTGTTGTCCTGCGCGAGACTTAGAGACACTAACGCTAGTAATTTATATCAATTAATCAGGCAAAAGATCAGTGAAAAAAAAGAACGCTATTTTGATATAGGTGTTGATGAACTAAAAGACGAAATGGGCTTATTTACAATGAGGTATAAGGAAAAGACATATTCATATCCTCAATTCAAAGAATTTAATCGCAGTGTTATAAAATTAAGCATAGACACCATAAATAAAACCACTGAAATTAAAGATTTATCTGTGGAGATAACTGAAAGAAAAAAAAGAAAAGCCAGCAAACTGCGCTTTACTTATCGTATTGATGATAAGGTGCAATTTGAGGGAGTTTGACGTTAATTACAACTGACATCATAAAGCCAAGGTAACTTTGAATCATAACCCCTAAATTTTAGTTTCTTAATGAAAAAACTAGAATTGAAAATATTAGTGATGTTGATGTAACATACAAAAGTTTTTATTCTATAACGCATTATAATATAAGGATATATATGTCATCAACCAAGTGTTTTCACGAAATAAGAAACTTCAAACCAACGTCTCGAACAATGGATGGAATAAAAGAAATAGATCGATTGACGAACATGGGCTCAATCCTAGGAAAAATAGCGGTATTAATTCCATTCTTCGCAATATTTACAGGTAGAAGTACATATGCAGTCGGTTCTATGGGAGGACAAGCTTGGAATCTCTCACAGACTGACTGGGTAAGCTTTGATCAAGCACTTGCATCAGCCCCTAAAATCACCCGAGATAGAATTAATAATTATGCTGAAAGTCAATGGTATATATCCAGTGGCAATGATGCTTTATTTTGGAGATGTGTCGCTAATGCAACGAAATAAACTCATACTCACAGCTATGGCAATCGTGATCCCATTCTTTGCTAATGCAGATCCAACCTCACCTGATCATTTAGCACAAGTCATGGCTAAATATGAAACAGCATCAATACCTTGTGGTAAATACAGCATTGCCGACTTCAACACCAAAAACAAATGGTTTAAGACACTATCTGAAGAAGAAAAGAAAACTGTTATCTATTATGTTGTTAGTACTCTAAAACAACAATGTTTACAGCCATTGGAAAATGAATTAATCGTCGCATTTTTCTACGATGCTGCTATCACAGATTCCAATGAAAAATTACTCACCTATTTAGATATGATGAAAATTTCAATGCCGAGTCCAGCATTAAAACAGAAGTTACAAGCAAACCTAAAAAAACTCGATATGCAGCAAATCGACCTCATTAAAGAAGAATTAAAAGCCACTCTTTGATTTAGAAATTCAGCAACAAAATAAAAAGTCCCTTATACAACTATACGTATAAGGGAACTTTACAAATAGAATGATCGAGTTACCTTTTCCCCTATTGTAAATTACCTCTTATTACCAGTTTGTTTTTAGCGTTCATCAAAAGCGTTCACATCAAGAGCAAAAGTGACCGTTTTTGATGCCGCCGTCCACTCTAGGTTACACTCTCGTGTCAACCTAGAGTGGACGGCTCATATGGCTTTGCGGGGAATTGCACACGGAAATTCGGTATCGATGAGTTGAACGCAAAAAAAAGCCCCTTTTTTAGGGGCTGTTGAGATATAACTTTGAGTGAACAATGAACACCCTTAGAGCCTAGTTGATTAACGCCCGTTTTTCTTTACTGTCACCGAACTATCAATAATCTTTTCTTGACTCTCTTTGTCAATCAACTCATCACCACAAACATTATTAATCTCATTTATAAAATCTGTACTATCATCCTTTAAAAGCATTTCTTTTAATCCTTCTATTAAATTTCGAAAAGCATCATTTGCATTTTTTCCTTTTGAAAATGGAATAAATACAATATGATTAGACGGCTTATCACCAAGATTAATGACTGCAAGCTTAACATCGAAACGATCTTCCGCCCATTTTTCCAAATGAACAAAAAACTCTCGTTTATTTTTAGTTATTATTTTAATTTCCTGAATTGGTAACATAACACCTTCCTTAATAAATACTTTTACTTAGGGTCTAAAATAAAAATATCTTTATGCTCCCCATAAGAGCCGTATGACGTCATCACCCTGACGCAGGGATAACTTTTTCCATTATGATTACATGTCATCAAATCCGCATTCTTGTCTTTCAATGCATTGTAATTAGCCTCAGCAATTTTAGATTGGCGTTGATATTGATTAATATCTTTAATCAACAACTGACTGTAACCATACCCAAAAATAACAAATACGGCGCTAATAAAAAAACACACCAGAAAAGTGATCCCAATCCAGCTCCAATGCACCTTACTCGCCAGTTGTTTTTGAATATTCTGCAGTACGTCACGATGAGCTGAAACAAGCGCTTCACGTTCTTTTTCTAATTGCTGAACTTCCTGTTTTTGTAATGCAATAAACTGGGAAGTCAATGTTTGTTGATCTTCTGCGATGGTCATCAAACTATAAATTTTTTCTTCTGCATTCATAATGACAGCCCTTTGTATTTTTCTAATTGGAGTTCTTCTTGCTCTTTGGGTGCATCTGTTTTTTCTTGTTGTACTTCTTTGGTCTGTTGCTCAGCTAACTTGGCTTGTTTTTCTGCCTGCTCTTTATCGACAATGGCCTTAAGCAAGGAATATTGCCTTTCCATCATCTTTCTGGTACCTATCTCCTGAGCCTTAAGTTTTTCTTTATGTTTATGTTCCTCAAATTTCGCCCTCGCTTGCCGCATACCTTCTGGCGCCCCAATGTGCTGGACTGGATCTGCCTGCCTTTCTCTCTCCTTCATCACAATACTGCGATTAATATCACCGCGCTCTGATGGCATTCCGCGCTTTTCCATCTCATGAGCGACAGGGCCAAGATGAACCGTGGCTTCTCGCTCAATGCCTTGTGCCAGTAACGAACGATGATCGACCCGAGCATCAATATGATTACCCTCTAAATGCTGATTAACTTCTTTAGCCCAGTTCTCACGCCAGCTCTCTAACAAAGCCCGATCGTTCCATTGCCGGCATTTTTTACCAAAGCCTTCTTCGTTAACTTCCCGCATGCTGAGCATGATGTGGGCGTGGGGGTTCTCTGACTTGGATTCATGAAAGGCCACCGTTGCACACATCCCCTGACTGACAAACTGGCTGTTACAGTAATCCAGGATAAGTTGTTTGTTTTGTGCATGGCTTTGCTCTCTGGGAAGGGACACTTCAACCTCCCTAAAAAGCTGGGCGTCTTTTCGCTTCTCTGCTGCCTCGACTGCATTCCATAATATCGCCGAATCATTAAATGATTTGGGGGCGTTTTTCGGTAACAAGGTGAGTGATTCCATAACATCCATTTTACGCGAATAGTCATGGGTTAATCCTGTTCGCTGGTCAGTAATTTTTTTACCTTCTCGATAGGCACAGGCGGCAGTGGATGAGCGTCCACTCGAACGACTGCCGACACTAACATTGCAATGATAAATAGCCATAGTGATTTTTTCGCTTTTGATTTTTAATTTTTGTAATTACGAAGTAATTATCGCACACATTACGCAGTAATGTATAAGTGCGCCCTTCATTGTATTCGGGAAGTTAGTCCCCTCCCCGTTTTGACTCTCCATCGGGGGCTAAGTGGACGAATACAATCGCGGCGGGTAAACTCAAACAGACATTCAAAACCATACCTAAGGAAAGCGATGACAAGTCAACTGGAGAAGCTAAAAGAAAAGCAAAAGCAAATACAGGCGCAGATAAAGCAAGTCGAAGCAAGAGAGAAACAAAAACAGCGCAAAGAAGACACCAGACGCAAAATTATTTTGGGAGCGATGATCATGGATGCCATGAAAAACAGCGCCCAGTACAGAGAAAAAATCGAGAGCGATTTAAATCGCTATTTAACCAATGAGCGTGACAGAAAATTATTTAATCTCAGCGAAGAATCATGAAGGTTTAATCCTGTCCAGTAACCCCAACCGAAAAAAACCACTTTGAGCTGTTGAATAGACTCCGCTAATTCAAAAGCCCTCAGCGGCTCAAAATTCAATTTAAAACGCCAAAACCATACAACGGGGTGTATTTTTGGAGAAAATCGCTTAAATCGCCATTTTGAGCCCTTAAAATGCGTTTTCGAACGTAGTGAGAGCATGGGAGCGGAGCGAAACTAAAACGCAACGCGTTTTTTCTTGTCGAGATATCGCTTGTTTAACCCCATTCAGAGCGTCACACAGCTCCCTGCTAATGAAATTGCCCCTTCATCCTGCCTGACAGGCTTTTAAATTCGTTTTGGTCTTAGAGAGCCTCTCAGGGGCGTAGCCGAAATGCCGTTAGCGGATTGTGCTGTTGTGCTCGCCCCTGCCATCGGCAGGAAATGGCGAGGCATTATCGCTTGTGTCTGTTGCTTTTGGGGGATGCCGGAAACGAGCGAAGCGAGGGGAAGGGCTGGCGGGGGTGAAACCCCCAAGAAGGGTTATC
>NZ_CANLZC010000182.1 GCF_947495455.1 uncultured Shewanella sp.
TGTTTGCCAAGCCCCCTCATTTTCACCATCACCATGAAAAGCCGTTTTTATTTGCGTAAAATCACTACCCACATTTTTTAACTGCGTGATCCCACTACCAACCGCAGACCAACCTTTTCCGAGTCCTGAGCCTAATGTTTGCCAAGCCCCCTCATTTTCACCATCACCATGAAAAGCCGTTTTTATTTGCGTAAAATCACTACCCACATTTTGTAGTTGTGTGATCCCACTACCAACCGCAGACCAGCCTTTTTCTAGACCTGAGCCTAATGTTTGCCAAGCACCATCATTTTTATCGTCACCATGAAAAGCCGTTTTTATTTGAGTAAAATCACTGCCCACATTTTGTAGTTGTGTGATCCCACTGCCGACCGCTGACCAACCCTTTCCTAAACCTGTACCTAATTTTTTCCAAGCGCCATCATTATCATTATCACCATGAAAAGCGGTTTTCACTGTGGAAAAATCTTCAGGAATATGAGTCACACCACCCATACCATTTTGTAAATGAGATAAGGCCTTCTGAGAAAATAGATCAATATATTGATGAGCCCCTCTAAACGCAGTACGTATGCCTGAATGCGTATCTTTCAATGAAGCAGATAATTTAGACTCTGTCGCTTCATCTCCCAGATAAAAACGCTGAAAATTATCAGCATAAGTACCAAATCGAACTCGTTCTTCATAAGCCTCAACGATTTTTTGAGCAGGTGTTGAATCGGGATGCTGCTCCTTAAAAACCCTAACCTCATTCATGGTTTGAATCGATTTTGCGGCTAAAGGATCACTTAAAGCAGTTCTAATATCTGAAAACGTAGTCATTCTCAACACCTTTAAAATTTAGAGATAATTCGAAACGAAGAATTACATACTCGAGTAAAGCTATTTGTTATCTAAGAAAACAATGTCATGAGATAAATTAATAAAACTATCCACTAAAAAACCGATAGTGGCTCACATATCCACTATCGAGTACGTAAAATCATGATGAATCATTCGACTTTTATCTAATACAAAAAAGAAGTTGAAATAACAAATTCTGGTCAGACCAGAAGTCATGTATGGTAGCTAAAAATGTATTAACAAGTAATCAAAATAAGAGGAAAAACATGAAAAATTAGATGTATAAACAACATCTAGAGTGAAAAACCATTTAATGTAAATAACCATTCAAGACGTTAAATTATGCGAAAATTTACAATTAAACAAGAAGCAGTCTGAGGTGAGACACTGACCTATTGAAATTAATAATCACTGACTTAAAATTGATAAGCAACTGAATAAACAAAAGTAGTTAACATATCGAATATAGTGCCTCATTATGAACTCAACTTAAAAATGCTACTCTTGTTTCCAACGCTCAAGCTCATCACGCGTATCAATATCCCATGCTGCACAATCCAATGGCAAAAGATCCAATCGGTTTTGCGCTTTATGCTTCATTAGCACAGGTTTGGCACCTCTATCGCCATGAAGCATAGAAAAATCAGCTAAGTCATCATGATTAAAAATCGCCGGCACTCCAGGTGCATTTAAGTACTCTGAAGCCACAGTCTGTTTCACTTGCAACCAAAGTGTTATCAATTGAAGGTAGTCTTCTGAATTAATAGCCACTTGATCGGCCAAAGTAAGCATCAAACCCGATGCTTGTTGTCTTTTAGCATAATGGGCTGCACATTTCACTGAGGTGGATAAGCCTAGGGCCCACTGTGAATTCACAACACAATGCGCCGTATCAGGCAATAAGGGCTGCAAAATAGCTTGATGTCCCCCTAGAATCACCACCAGCTCTAATTCAAGGTTCGTGTCACCTTCAATATTCACCCTTTGAGTCAGCTGTTTGAGTTTTGCATAAGAGTCCAAAATCATAGCGTTCTGGCTCGTTGGCAGTGTCGCTGCTAACTTCGCGCCCTTAAAACGGCGACTGCCGCCTGCCGCAAGCAAGGCAATAATCAATTTTTTATGTTGTTGGTACACAGGCCTATTCACCTATTAATTACGGCTAGAAAAAAATGTATTTTAAACAAAACATATGTAGAAATAAATGGCTGTTTTTCAGCCATTTATTTCTAATCATTTTAAACTCGATGAGTAATTAAAAAGAAAAACATTTTACAACAAGTTTCTGGCCTTTACCGTTTTATGTCAAAGCTAAACAAAAAATATTGTATGAGGTATTCTGATATCAATTAAAAAACCACATTTACAACTAATAATATGTAAATGTAGCTTTCATTATCTATATTAAATTTTATAAATGGCTACGCGTTTATTAATAATCAACGCACAAACACATAAATAAATCAGAGCCTATTGTTTGTCCCCAAGAAGTACCTGCAAAACAAGCTGGTATATCATCAAACTGTGACCCATAAACCCAGTGTGAGCTAGGATCATTTTGAGGATCCATGATAATGGCAGGATCTTGAGTTATCTTACACACATAAGCAAGGTCATGTTTTGATACAACATCATTGGTTTTTTCATATTCCGCTCGAGTGCCAACCCAAGCGTCACATGCTTTTGGACAGGTCATGGCTTGCCCTTGATAAAAATTGGGAAACCAACCCGCTTTATAAGCATTCATACTTAAATCTTCAATGGGATCCGCCTGAGATGACACACTCATTCCAAGTGCTAAACTAATTAACAATGAATATATGAACGTTTTCATGATAGATATCCTTATTATTCACTCCATTATTGAGCGATATAATTCTAGACTAAAAAAAACATTCCACTTCAGTAAGAATAAATTATCTATAATAAAAAAGTACTTTTTTTCATAAAGGTATTTATTTTTAACTGCTTATTTATATTTATTTATAACAAAATAATATGGATAAAAATACAATACACAAAGGTGAAGGATTATTAGTCATTCATAAATAACGCTCATTTAAGAGCGTTATTTATAACATATCAATGTGACATTTAAATATAATGACTAATCATATATCGTTGGAATAGCTTGGCGTTTATGTTGCGTTGCTTTATAAATCGCAATCAACTTATCAGTCACAAAACTTGAGACCTCTTTGCCTTCAAGAAAATCATCAATCTGATCATAGGTCAAACCTAATGCCACTTCATCTTCTAACTGCGGTGTATCACACTCTAGATCCGCTGTTGGTGCTTTAATCACTAATGCTTCAGGTGCACCTAAATAACGGGCAACTTGTCTCACTTGGCGCTTATTGAGTCCAAATAATGGCGCTAAATCGCACGCGCCATCTCCCCACTTAGTATAAAAACCGGTAACATTTTCAGCACTGTGATCTGTTCCAACCACGAGACCACCTACCACGCCCGCTATCTGATATTGAGCAATCATGCGCATTCTTGCTTTCACATTACCTTTGACAAAATCAGCATTAGCAATGTCACTGGTCACATTCGCCTCTTCCATCCCTTTTAACGCTGCAGAATGTAAGGCATCCACACCTTGGCCAATATTCACTGTCACTTGTTTTGATGGCTGAATAAATTGGCAAGCAAGTTGCGCTTCATCCTCATCTCGTTGAGTTTTATAAGGCAATCGTACTGCAATAAACTGATAGACATTTTGAGGATTATCAGCACCAACTTCTTCATTCAGCTCATTGACCGCCAATTGACATAAACGTCCTGTCACCGACGAATCAACCCCGCCACTGATCCCCAACACTAAAGAATAAAGGTTTGATTGCTTCAATTTAGCCTTAATAAAAGCGACACGTCTTTGTACTTCAAAAGCAGAGTCAATAACCTTTAACACTTTCATTTCTCTTATGATCTGACCTTTCACTGAGGCTCCTTTTGATATCAAGTATCTTTATTGCCAATACATGTTAGCATTTAAAAAGTGATGAGATTATACCTTTGCAATTCAAAGATACCAATGAGGAAACACAGGCAAGCTTAGTTATGACTGCAATTTTTTACTAGTTCGAGATTAGAACAAGCATTACTATAGTGCTATTCCTTTACCCATTTTCGCTATGCCTTTTAACAAACGAATATTGAAAAATAAGATAAACAGGGTTATTAAATAACATCCTATGCAACAAGATTACATTCATTATTGGCAACATCCTAGCATTGCAGAAATGGCCATCAGTCGAGCTCGATTTCAACATTTCACTTTTGACAAGCATGTACATTTAGATTATCACGTTGGCCTCATCTCACAGGGCAGTCAACGTTACTCTCACAAAGGCCAGCATTATCATGTAGGTAATACAGTATTATCCACTTTAAATCCAGATGAAGTCCATGATGGTACAAGCCATCAAGAAGAAGGCTATACCGCCAATGTCCTATCTCTACCCATACATTACATTCATCACATTGCACAAGAACTCAAATACAGCTCATGCTATTTTCAGCACCCAGTATTACCCGACGCACAATTATGCCGCACTTTTTTACAGTTGCACCAATTATTAGCACAACAAGACACCCATCATATTGACAGTCAGCTCATCAAAGATACCGCTACCATGGCATTTACCACCGAATTAATTCTACGTCATTGTAAAAACAATCAAGTTCGTTCAGAGAAGCATTTCGCTTTAAGTCCTAAGCAACTCAATGACATTAAATCTCTCTTTCACAGCCAACTTTCTCACTCTTTTAAATTAGAAGAACTCGCCGCTCAATTGAATTTAAGTCAATTTCAATTTCTCAGGCAATTTAAAACGGCAACGGGTATGACACCTCATGCCTATCTTAAGTGCCTGAGATTAGAATATGCTAAAAAAGCCTTGTTAAGAGGGAAGAAACCCACCCACATTGCCCATGATATGGGCTTTTTCGATCAAAGCCATTTCAATAAAACCTTTAAAGCCGCTTATTTAATGACCCCCAGTCATTTTCAACGTTGCTTATATCGATAAAATACTAAGATGCCTTGCATTAAAAACAACCAATCAAAATTGCCACAGTCATTTCAAACGTTACTTACCAATAAATCATTGTTAATATTAATGAAATATCAGTTAAAATCGATTAATCATCTAGGGTCTGCTGATCTTTGCTGATTATTTCTGCTGCAATTTGTCGCTTCTTTATACAAGGCAGAGCTTATGCAGTGTAGTCATTCTCGGCTTGGGTTCAAACGTCGCTCTACCTTCCCCATCCTTGGGGTCGTCCATAAATAAGTGATAACGCCGTAGAAAGGAGCGACAAGTGCTGTCCGTAGGATTCACTAAACGTGTTTTACTCTTTGTTGAGAGACATTCGCTTAGAATGACTAGGCGTCACCCCTCTC
>NZ_CANLZC010000183.1 GCF_947495455.1 uncultured Shewanella sp.
ATCATCTTCAGGGCGCCCTTTTACGGGCTCTGTAATGGGAGCTGATGTGACGGCTTCAATTGGCTTGTGTTCTAATCTCAGAGTCAAATGTTCTATGGTTTTTTTTAGTTCATTGATGGTGGTAATTAGTTCGTGATAGTCACCTGTTAACTTGTGTTCACTTTTGGTGTTCACTTTTTTTTTATTCTGTTTTATTTCACCGAAAACTCTGATTAGTTCCGAAGTGTCTACGAAAGGGCGATTACGGTGATCTCTGGTTATGGAAAGCTTGCCATCATTGATATACTTCCAAATGGTAGTTCTACTTTTTGATACTAATCTAGATGCTTCACTAAGATTAACACTTGCCACTTGTTCACCTGTTCATTTGTTATGTGTTCAGTTGACTGTTCAGCTGTTCACTTCTACTTTAGCCTTTCTACATTTTTAGTTTCATATTTTTGTCTTGTTTGAAATCAAACCTCAAAGCAGATGCTTTTCTGCCTTGTTTAATTATGTCGTAAGAAACAATTAAATCACTGCGTTGGTTCAATTCATTAACAGCATTTTTTATCACATACTTATTCAGATCTTTGAATTCAGGGTATTTATCATTGAGTAGGAATGTTTTTCTTAGTTCTTCAACTTTAATTAGTCGGTGTTTTGTACTATCAAACTGCATTAATATTTCATATAGCCTCATTGAATAGATTGATTGTAAGTTAGCTATGTGTCTGAGTTTGTATGTTGTAAATCTATTCTTTAGCTGGCTGATATACCCCTTTACTTCCTTGCTCCAAGTAAGTGTTATTTTCCCTTCTCCTTTACGCCATAATACTTGGTGTTGAACCCAGCGAAACTTAATTACTCTATCCTCATTTTCAATCGTGATGCTTTGGTCATATAGCTTTTCAGCGGCATCATAGAGCTCGTTATATGCTCTTTTAAGATTAACCCCCATGAGAGTCGAAAACTCTTGCACTGTTAACTCTATGCTGTCTGGGGTCTCCTCTCTTGAGTCTATTTTAGATAGGCAAGCCAATATCAATCTTTGCTCTTGAAGGCTAAGCATATAAGAAGCTGCAATAAGGCTATTAGATTTGGTGATATTAGAATTATTCAAAAATGGATCCCTGAATTAAATTAGTCCTGTTTTTATTCTATCGGTAGAAAACGTTTGTATCAAGTTCCACCAATAGAGCCTGTGAGTATTACCATGAATCCTTCCACCTTTAACCATGAATCCTTCCACCTTTAACCATGAATCCTTCCACCTTTAACCACGAATCCTTCCACCTTTAATCCATATTTTAGCTTTAAATCAATAATTTAAGCAGGCTTAAAACAAGATAAAAACAAGAAAGATTATTATAAAAAGAAACAAACTGTGGATAACTTAACTATTTTTTAAAACTTGCGAGTGATAACCCTTCTTGGGGGTTTCACCCCCGCCAGCCCTTCCCCTCGCTTCGCTCGTTTCCGGCATCCCCCAAAAGCAAAAAAACAAGCGATAATGCCTCGCCATTTCCTGCCGTTGGCAGGGGCGAGCAAACAGCACAATCCGCTAACGGAATTTCGGCTACGCCCCTGAAAGGCTCTTTAAAACCAAAACAAATTTAAAAGCCTGTCAGGCAGGATGAGGAGGCAATTTCATTAGCAGGGGGCTGTGTGACGCTCTGAATGGGGTTTAACAAGCGTTACCTCGACAAGAAAAAACGCGTTGCGTTTTGGTTTCGCTCCGCTCTCATGCTCTCACTGCGTTCGAAAACGCATTTTAAGGGGGAAAAATGGCGATTTAAGCGACTTTCTTCAAAAAAACACCCCATTGCATGGCTTTGGTATTTAAAATTAAATTTTGAGCTGCTGAGGGATTTTTGAATTAGCGCAGTCTATTCAAAATTGGGAAGTGGCCTTAAATCTACCCTCAAACGGCGATGCCTGCTTAACGAAAAATGGAAAATTCAGTTAAAAATTGATTGGTTCAAGGATAAACTCAAACCGATTAGACTTGAGCTTAAACATGACCCACACCCCACGCTATATTGATAAATCAATAATAATCACAATAAAACATTTTAACGTATTGATTTTAAATCAAAAAATAATGATAAAATATTAAGGTTTTTTTAAAAAAATCCGTTTGAAATTCCATCGTAAACGTATTAAAACTGTATTAACATTTTAATACAATCGTATTAAGATTTTGTTTTAAATAAAAAATATCAAAAATAATACACTTTTAATACTCATTGTATTAAAACGTTATTAATCAATTGAAGTGAAAAGTTTTTCGTAGAGATGAATAAGTGAGGGTGTATTAATGTTTTAATACACTTGAAACTATATTTAATACACTTTGTTTTTTAATTTATGCATGTTTGATTTGTAAATATTCCTCTTGCCGATTTGTTCACAATTTAGTCACACTAATCATAATGTTAAAAATAATAGGCACGCTGTCGAAAGTATACTTTCGTGTGCTTAGGGTTTCCCTAATACCCTTTTAAACTCGACGATTTTTTGTATTTAATCTCAAATTTTACGCGTTCAGCGGAAATTGAATGGAATAAATATAACCAAATTTTCCCTTAAATTAACCTTTAGATAAACAGCATTAAGCAGGCAAGATATGTGAAGTAGGCCTACCACCATAAACGGGGTGTCCTATTCACTTTTTAAGTTTATTCGCACTCCGTTCTCAATACTTAATCCTGCTCTTTGAGATCAATAGACTGCCGTCAAAAAACGCTGTGAGTAGCTGTCATATAAGAAAATGGCGAAAAGCGAGTAGCTGTTAAAAGAGATTCCTGCAGGATGATAAATTTAAGTCGTTTGGTGTATTCAAATTGGGAAGAAAAACGGGCGTTAATCAACTAGGCTCTAAGAGTGTTAATCGTTCACTCAAAGTTATATCCCAACTTCAGCGAACAGCCCCTTTTTAGGGGCTTTTTTTTGCGTTCACGCTATCACCAAGTGAATTTGCGTGTGCAATTCCCCGCAAAGCCAGATGAGCCGTTCACTCTAGGTTAATACGAGAGTGTAACCTAGAGTGGACGGCGGCATCAAAAACGATCACTTTTGCTCTTGATGTGAACGCTTTTGATGAACGCAAAAAAATGAATTGAAATATGAGGGAATATTGGGAACATTGGCACCTGAAAATGATGCCAATGTGTGATGAATTAATATTAAGAGCTAATTACCTGTAGGGGTACACGTAATTTTTTTTCTGGGTACGAAAACTCTACATCTCTGCTCATTATGAGGGGCTGCTACTGTAAAAAATACACTACTGCTATTAACAGATTGTTCACCTATAAATATAGAAGGAAAGTCTTTTTCTAAATCCCAATCGGTTCCTTCTATCTTACAAAATTTAAGCGTTTCACCAGTAGAAAAAACCTCAATAAATAGGCATGGATTGTTTCTCAGCATGTAGGCGGAAAAAGTTTCCCTTTGGCTTATAGGATCATAATTTGATTTGTAAAATATCAATTCATTGATACTCAATTCTTTAGATTGAACTGGTGCCAACAGCATAAAAAAAATGATCAATAAGCATCTCATATTGAAGTCTAGTGACCAGTTGATTGACAAGATATCTCTTCAGACACTGCCATTATGCGACATCGCTGTTCATTCCATGGTGCTGCAACAATGAAGTTTACGCTGGCTGGAGATACATATAACTTCATAGCGTAAATAGTCGGGTTATTAGTTTGAAGATTTAAACCTGAATCACCCATTTTGCAATATCTCTTTGTTTTATCATTAGATAGTGTTTTCACTGTGACACACGGATCATCTTTTAATACATAGGCAATAATGTCTTCTTTCTTTGTTTTATAGTCATAATTTGATTGATAATAAACAATATTATTTATATCAAAATGATCATCTGCAAAAGATGAGTATGTACATACAGTCAAAATACAAGTTAAAGCAACTTTTATTATTTTATCCATTTTGTTCTTTCTCTTATTCTATTATTATCAACACCATAAGTGGTATTCCATTTATATTCATCATCTATAACTTTGTAAAACTCAGATCGTTCGCCAACAACGCCACTTTTTTGGTCAGCTTCTAATGCTGGTATAAACCAAGCACGAGTCGAGCCGCGACTATCTCCCTTTCCTGTATTATCACCACGATAAGTCATATCAACTAACACCTCTTTGACATTATTCGGTAACTTGCTCCAATCAACAATACCTACTTCTTTTCTAACATCTGCTTTTGTGAGTAAGTATTTTGTTTTATCCTCGTAATCTCCATATATGGCCATAAATAGATGATATTGTTGTTTTCGGGTTAAAGTGAGCTTGTCTTTGCTGATTAAATTTTGATATTTTTTGTAATGGCCAACAAGTTTTTTATCGTGTTCCTTTGCTCTGGCTACATGAGCCTCTTTTGCTGCACCAGTTAACCCTTTTCCTGTTTTATTGGCTGCCCCTTTCATGCCTGCAGATGCTTTTAGAAAGTCTAATAACTCAGGTGCAATAGGACGACAGTGTTCGGCGACTTTATCGAATAACTTTTGTATTTCTTTTTCTTTTCTAGAGCCGACGTCGAGCCCTCTGCCAATGGTTATTCCAGATGTTCCAATGACCGTATCACCTGAATGAGGTAGATGTGCTGTGCGGGAAAAATAAATATCACCATCAACATCATTACCTTCAACGCCAAAAGTGAGCTTTCCTTTAGGTACAGTTAGCCATTTTTTATCCATCTCATCATCTTCGCCCGTGTGCAGGGCTAAATACACAGCTTTTAACTTCAATTCTGCGGGGAAATTTACAATCACTTCAAGGTTAGGCTCAACAATATCATTAGTATTTTCCTCGGTCTGCGGATGGACTTTTAAGTCCCACAAGGCATTGTTGATCTTCTCGCTCAGAGTGTTGGGGCTTTCATTGCTTTGTGGTGCTGCGTTAGCACTCTCATCATGACCGGTTGTTGATGGTCGCCAATGCAAACTGAGTTCGTCGGTTAAATCGGCGCGTATGCCGTCACCATCCATCACAGCTTGGATCACTTTGACTTTATCGGGGTACACCTGCCGTTCATCGGTATGCACGGCCTTGAGTATGGGTTTGTTTTTATCGAGAGTGCTGTCATTTTTCAGCTCTTGTTCTGATGGTAACTGATAATAAAACCGTACACGGGTGGTGGCCTCGACCATGACGGGAAAATCAAAGCTTTCATACTGTGCCCCGCC
>NZ_CANLZC010000184.1 GCF_947495455.1 uncultured Shewanella sp.
GCCTGTGTAGCGGTGAACTTTTAGCTATAAGAAAAACAAGTACACCATCATTTCTAAGCCGCCTGTGTGGCGGTGAAGCATAGGCCGTTGCTGGCGCTATTTCAATAATGTTTCTAAGCCGCCTGTGTAGCGGTGAACTTTTAGCTATAAGAAAAACAAGTACACCATCATTTCTAAGCCGCCTGTGTGGCGGTGAACTAATGAGTTCCTGTGTCATTATTGACGATGACTTTCTAAGCCGCCTGTGTGGCGGTGAACTCGATATATTAGTCCATGACTTAGTGTTAACATTTTTAAGCCGCCTGAGTGACGGTGGTAAGATCGTGAGCTCCCACTCACACTGGGCCAAAAGGGGATCCACAGCAATCCCTTCTTGGAACACCTTGCAGTCCCAACGGAGTAAAGCACTTCAATTTTCGATGAACAAAAATATCTATCGCCTCATATTCGCCATCCATGGCTCAACTAAGGCTATTTTCAACATCCTGTCTCAATCACAATATTTTTTATCGAAACATTAAAGTTACTCCAATGGGCCAATAAAGCAGCTGCCTGTGCTGCAGTGAACATGCAAGAGAAGATCAAAATATTCGATTAATATTCCTAAGCCGCCTATGTGGCGGTAAACGCTTTAGCATTATCTTGATAAATGCCATACATTTTCTAAGCCGCCTGTGTGGCAGTGAACATCAGGATAATGGCGGGGATCTCCGCTGCCATTTTCTAAGCCGCCTGTGTGACGGTTAACATCAAGAAGCGGATAGTGCAAGTGAATGTGCATTTCTAAGCCGCCTGTGTGACGGTGAACATTAGGATCTTTTAGGATCTTTATAGTTATTATTTCTAAGCCGCCTGTGTGGCGGTGAACTAATTTCGCGATCCCATTCTTCACTTGATTCTTTTCTAAGCCGCCTGTGTGGCGGTGAACGAGAATGTGATCTATCGCGTCTGCAAGATAGATTTCTAAGCTGCCTGCACGGCAGTGAACTAGTTGATGTTTTTTTGTTGTATGGACTTTTATTTCTAAGCTGCCTGCACGGCAGTGAACGCTACGTTTGACATGATTTTTCCTTTTAAAATTTTCTAAGCTGCCTGTACGGCAGTGAACCCCAAAACATCAACATCGTAACCCGCCAAAAGTTTCTAAGCCGCCTATGTGGCAGTGAACTCGACGAAAAAGCGCCCCTTGGTATAGCTACGTTTCTAAGCCGCCTATGTGGCAGTGAACCAATGTTCCTTCTCATCTGCGAAATGCTTGTATTTCTAAGCCGCCTATGTGGCAGTGAACATGAGCATGAGTGATATTGATGCTTTCACTAATTTCTAAGCCGCCTGTGTGGCGGTGAACCTTTTTAGCATTCGATTTTTTGCCATTTCTTATTTCTAAGCCGCCTGTGTGGCGGTGAACTAGACTATTTAACGAATCATTTTTATTTCAAATTTCTAAGCCGCCTGTGTGGCGGTGAACGCCAATTAAATCATTTAAATCAAAAGTAATAATTTCTAAGCCGCCTGTGTGGCGGTGAACATAAATCGCCAATAGAATCACCAGCTTGATGATTTCTAAGCCGCCTGTGTGGCGGTGAACAAAGTTATTATGAACACAGCATCTACATTAGATTTCTAAGCCGCCTGTGTGGCGGTGAACCACATGCTCTATGGACTAGCTTCACTGCATTTGTTTCTAAGCCGCCTGTGTGGCAGTGAACAGCTATAGCGCTGGATATTATTAAAATTGGTTTTTCTAAGCCGCCTGTGTGGCGGTGAACTAACGCTCAATTGTGAGGTGTTGGCAGTGTTATTTCTAAGCCGCCTGTGTGGCGGTGAACACTTACGTTCATTGATAGATGCAGCACAAACATTTCTAAGCCGCCTATGTGGCAGTGAACGCTCTGTGAATTGAGTTAGCATTGAGGCATAATTTCTAAGCCGCCTATGTGGCAGTGAACTCCAGCGTCTTATATTCACCTTCTTTTGGTGTTTTCTAAGCCGCCTATGTGGCAGTGAACAATGGTTTTATCAAAACGGTAACGCCTACAGTTTTCTAAGCCGCCTATGTGGCAGTGAACAAATTCGACTAAAACAAGGGTAGGGCTAGACGTTTCTAAGCCGCCTATGTGGCAGTGAACAAATCTAATGAGATGCGGATTGCGGCAAATATTTTCTAAGCCGCCTATGTGGCAGTGAACCGGCGAAAAGCCCCTATGGGATTTTCAAGATATTTCTAAGCCGCCTATGTGGCAGTGAACAGGCAATAAGGTTGTCGGCCTAACTGGCATTATTTCTAAGCCGCCTATGTGGCAGTGAACCTGACGGTCGCGATGGTGAAGACGGTCGGGATTTTCTAAGCCGCCTATGTGGCAGTGAACTATGGTAAATTGGGCAGGAAATGGAAAATTGGATTTCTAAGCCGCCTATGTGGCAGTGAACCTAGTTGTACCTGCGTTCCTGCTTGTTCCTGTTTTCTAAGCCGCCTATGTGGCAGTGAACGTATTATCATTATCTGGCTTAAAACTCTATAATTTCTAAGCCGCCTATGTGGCAGTGAACTTTTTTTTCGTGTGTATAAAGTGTTTTTTTAGTTTCTAAGCCGCCTATGTGGCAGTGAACTATGGCATTTTAACACAAAAATACTTTGCAACAATCAGTTAGGATAAAAATCGCGTTTTACCCTTGTAAAAATCACTACAATGTAACTTGTTGATTTTTATTTAAGTTGTTAAAGAGCAAAAAATAAAAGGTAAAAAGGGGTAAAAGTTAACAACTGACTATACGCGGCATGGGCTTAAAAATGCAATGAATAAGCACTCAAAAACACTCTTTATTGATGACACTCAAAAGACGATCAAAAAAAGGTGAGCTCGATGGCTCACCTTTTTTTACGCAGCAGCATTTAAGTATTAAGAAAACGCGTGACCTATAGCCTCGTAGTAATAGCCTACGCAACCAAAGCCCGCACCAGATGCCAGACCAACGCCTAATGCGAAAGCGCCTGCGGCCATAGTGACAGTGCCTGACACACAAAGTGATACCGCCCCAGCTGCTGCAAAACCAACCGCACCACCCAGAACAAAACCCTCAGCCCCAAAAACCATGGCTGGAACATAATTCCAGTCCTTTGCTCCGCCACTGACTAATTCAATTTCATTCATCGATAATGTTTGCATAAGTTACCCTTAATTGATTGATCTTGTTTAGAGTAGACATTCTAACCAATAAATAATATTGCACTTCCTAAAAACATTAATGATTACAAGAAAATGCACTATACTTAAGTCGAGTTAATCGATTTGGTCTGATAAAAAACATTCCATGCTATAGATGCTAAAGAGACTAACAGGAGGCTTTCTAAGCCGACTGTGGCAGTGAGTAATGAAACTATTGTTATTTATACCACTTTTTATGCCACTTTGTTCACTAATACTATACCGTGCTCTTTAATGTGACGGCAAAGTGGCTCGGGGCTTGCTTGAGTAATGTGAACAATATCAAAATAATAGGGCAAACAAGTTTCTTCATTTAGCGTATAGCTCAATGCATTGATATCACGGCTTGATATTTTATCCCCCATCACCGCCAAATCCACATCTGAGCCGGGTTTATAATTTCCCTTAGCACGCGAGCCAAATAACACCACCTGAGTAAAAGCCGAAAACTGCGCAATCTCACGCAGTATCAAGTTCAGCTCATTTTCCGTCAGTCCCAGTTGTGCAGCTTTAAGACTACTCATTTCAGCTCAGCCAATTTAGCGGTAAACGTTTCATATAAAGCATGCAGCAGCGGATAGTATTGCAGCTTAATCTTCTCCTCAACGTCTTTTGCTGTTTGCTCTTGATAGGTATGCACGGTTAAATTACGATCTTTTAACGCCTCAAGCCAAAGTCCGCCATCTTCAATTAATTGATATTGAAACGCTTGCTTAATGGCATCCCTAGGGCTTTTAATGATAAAACCCTCAAGCTCTTGATAATCTTTAAGGACTTTCCAAGCCAGCTCAAAGCTCATTTCAAAAAACTGGATCATGCCTGCACGCTCAATCACAGATAAACTCGGCATATTCACCGTTTGCTGTAGTAATAAAAATGCCCGTTCAAAGTTTTGAAACCGCTGCGCCCACCGCACTTCATAATAATCTGACATACTCAACCTTCTTAATACTCATGATGTGCGAGACATAATCGCTGTTAACATCCTAGATCTTTCATACTATGCCAGTCTATTCAGCCAGCATAATATGATGCCTATATTATCGAATGTATTCCAATACTTGACCAGTGTTAATTTTCTAAGCTGCCTGAATGGCAGTGCTGGCATGACGAATTCATCAACACATTGAGAATTCATTGAATAAATAAAGTATATCACTATACAAGGGCCAGCCAAATGTCCCTATTTGTCGCTCATAGCGATCATTGTTATGACCTTCGCCTTGCAGCGAGCTTTTGTGCAAATCCGTCTGTAGCACGCTGTAACTATCTGACCTGCATGGATAGCAGGAAATGCCTTAAAATGTCGGGAACATTTTTGGCCATGTAGGCTCAACGAAAACCAACATCATCCCTGCTTAACAGCCAGTTCAGCTTCAATATAAATGGATTTATGAATGCCGCGGTAGCAGGAACGCTAAGGAACGGCCCAGCTTCTCGTTCATAAACTCATGACATTGTCATATTCACCCTATTTTCGAAGGCATACAGACGTATTCACACGATATTGAAAGCCAAAGCAACTGCTTCAACAGCAACGGAGTACTAACATAACTTTTCTCGTGCAAAGCACGAAACTCATAGCAAAAAAACGCTTTTATTTTTTTGCTATTTCTAAGCTGCCTGTACGGCAGTGAACCTTTGCTGAATATCGAATTTGAATCGCTATCATTTCTAAGCTGCCTGTACGGCAGTGAACATATCAATCACCGAATTACCCCGAACTTTTCAATTTCTAAGCTGCCTGTACGGCAGTGAACAGTGTTCATCGCACCATTCACTACCCGAGACTTTTCTAAGCTGCCTGTGTGGCAGTGAACTGGGTTTACCTTTGGGGGTTCGATTTGTTCGCTTTCTAAGCTGCCTGTGTGGCAGTGAACTACTTTTGGAAAGAGTCGCTGAAAATGCGCAATTTCTAAGCCGCCTGTGTGGCAGTGAACATCGCTGAAATGCAGTATCAAGCCGAGCTTATTTTCTAAGCCGCCTGTG
>NZ_CANLZC010000185.1 GCF_947495455.1 uncultured Shewanella sp.
AGAATATAGTTATGTGCTGTATAACTTGGCTCACTTCACAATCAGTATTCATTGTTTATGAGCCAGAAAAGTGGGGAGCCCTCAGTACCCGTGATACTTAACATGTTAATTTCTTCCGTATCTTGAAGTTATATTCGGATGGGTATAACTTGAGTGGATCTTTGGCGATGCGAGTAAGGAATAGCATGAAACTGGAAATGATTTGTACTGGTGAGGAAGTATTAGCAGGCCAGATTGTTGATACGAATGCGGCGTGGTTCGGTAATGCCATGATGGAGCAAGGCATAGAGTGTGAGCGCCGAATTACAGTGGGTGATAGGCTTGAAGATTTAGTGGCGGTGTTTCAAGAGCGAAGCGTCGAAGCTGATATTATTCTAGTGAATGGCGGGCTTGGGCCCACCAGCGATGACCTATCTGCTGAAGCCATGGCCTTAGCTAAAGGTGTGGGCTTAGTAGAAAATACTCAGTGGCGACAAAGATTAGAAGACTGGTTTTCTCGTAATAATCGCCCTATGGCTCACAGTAATCTAAAACAAGCTTTGCTACCGGATACGGCGATTATGATTGATAATCCGGTGGGCACTGCCTGTGGGTTTGCGGTTAAATTAAATCGCGCTTGGCTGTTTTTTACGCCTGGCGTGCCTTTTGAGTTTAAACAAATGGTGACTGAGCAATTTATTCCTTTTGTGAGAGATAAATTCGATTTAATGACGCAAGTTGCCTTGAAAAAAATGCTGACCCTTGGGCAGGGAGAGTCCAGTCTTGCCGATAAATTATCAGACATCAATTTACCCACAGGGGTGACCTTAGGTTACCGCTCTTTCATGCCTTATATTGAGATTAAACTGTTTGCGCGAGGTGAAGAGGCTATAGCCTTATTGCCAAAAGTCGAAGCGCAAGTGATAGGGTTACTGGGGAATGCCATAGTGGCTCATGGCAAGGTGAGTTTAGCCGAAGAAATTCATTCCACGCTTTTACATTCAGGTAAAACTTTGAGTATTGCAGAGTCTTGCACGGGTGGCATGATAGCCAGTCAGCTGGTGGACTTTGAAGGGAGCTCAGCTTATTTACATCAAGGCTTAGTGACTTACACTAACGAGTCAAAAGTGAAACTGCTGAATGTGAAGCCGGAAACCTTGGACGATTATGGTGCGGTTTCAATTGCCACAGTAGAGGAAATGGCCAAAGGCGTAAGAGGGATTTTAGACAGTGATTATGCTTTAGCCACCAGCGGTGTGGCGGGCCCAAGCGGAGGCACGAATGATAAGCCCGTTGGCACAGTGGCCATCGCACTGGCTACCAGTAATGGAGTGTATAGCCAAATGATTAAGTTACCTAGACGCTCACGGAATTTAGTACGCAGTTTAAGTACGGCAGTGGCTTATGATATGTTAAGGCGTGAACTTGCTGGTGAAGCTGTGATTGTCGATTATGGCTCTATTGGCCGCTTTAGTAAATAACTTGATATGAGGCAAGAGAGCATTACGTCAGGTTAAGTCACCACTTTTCTTGGAATAAACAGCAGCTTTATCGTCTGCTGTTTATCCTTTCTTTTCGAGACCATTTAATCACTAAAAATTAATCACTAAAAATCAGTGAAATCTCACCGGGTTTGACTTCAATACGTTTGGTCATTTTAGCTATGATCGCTTGTTTAGTGTCATTGGTATCAAGCACATATACAGGTTGGGTCGATAAAAATTCCGTCAAATAACGCATTAATTGGGGTGAAAGAGGCTGAATGAGTTTCTCTATTTTTTTATTGTCTGTTTTCAGTTCGTCAAGTGTTAATTGGTGTAAATAGATGCTGTGTTTTTCGGCATCATACCAAGGTTTAGCCTCAAATTTAGCATAGAGCTTGGCATCAAAGGGCTTTAAAGGATTATTGATGGTGACATGTGTGGTGGCCGATACGCTCATCATATCAGGCTTTTCACCTAGCTTGACTTGAATATCTGTGATGCGCATTTCCATGCCTAACACATCATTACCTTGCTTTTTATCGTAAGTGATTTCTTTAGATAAATAAGAGGTTAATTCGCTTTCCGTCACGCTGTATTGACTGACACAGGCACTTAAAAAAAGCATGAATGGCAGTAAAAATAAAAGAGGGAGTGATCTTGATAATTTCAATGTGTGGGCCTATAGACTTGCCAAATGGAATGATTGAGTAGTCTATCATTTTCAAATCCCTTGCCCAACTCAATGAGTCGAGCAAGGGGGGTGATGGTATGGTTAAACTAGCCAGTGTTTCGCATACCAGCAGCCACACCAGCAATGGTGAGCATGAGCGCGAGCTCTGCATTGCTCGATGGCGCGTCTTGTTTACGAGTACGAGAGAGAAGCTCAGCTTGCAAGAAGTTAAGTGGATCGATATAAGGATTTCTTAATTCGATAGACTTTCTATTCCAAGGGGTGAGTGTCATTAAATCATCTGATTGAGTGAGGGCCAATATGGACTCAACGCCGAGACTTAAGCGTTCTCGTAAGGTTTTGCCTAAATGCTGTAAATGTGGTGGTACTAAATAAGTGTCGTAATACTCTGCTAAATTAGGTTCCGCTTTGGCGTAGACCATTTCAAGCATGGAAATGCGGGTTTTAAAGAAAGGCCAGTTTTGTACCATCTCTTGTAATTGTGCCAGCTCCCCCCGCTCTTTTGCCGCCTGAATAGCTTCACCTGCTCCTAGCCAAGCGGGCAGCATGAGTCGGTTTTGCGACCAAGCAAAAATCCAAGGGATCGCTCTTAGGCTTTCAATGCCGCCATCTAATTTTCGCTTGGCTGGACGGCTACCCAGTGGCAGTTTTCCTAATTCGACTTCGGGAGTGGCAGCGCGGAAGTAATCGACAAAATCAGGCTCTTCTCTCACTATGCCGCGGTAAGCCAAAACAGAGTCATCGGCTAATCTTTGCATGCTTTCTCGCCACTCAGGTTTGGGTTCTGGTGGAGGTAACAAGGTGGCTTCCATGACTGCTGAGGTATAAAGCGCTAAGCTTTGCACGGCCAGTTTGGGTAAACCGAATTTAAAGCGGATCATTTCACCTTGCTCGGTCACACGCATACGACCATCAACTGAGCCTGGTGGTTGAGATAAAATGGCATCATGAGCGGGTGCACCGCCTCGTCCAACGGTACCACCACGTCCATGAAATAAGGTTAATTTGATATTGGCTTGTTTACAAATGGCGACCAATTGTTCTTGAGCATTATATTGGGCCCAGGCGGCCGCCATAACGCCCGCATCTTTGGCTGAATCGGAATAACCAATCATGATTTCTTGATGGCCTTTGGTGTAGCCTCGATACCAATCGTTAGCAAAGAGTGCAGTCACACAGGCTGCGGCATTGTTTAAATCATCTAATGTTTCAAATAAGGGCACAACACGCATAGGGTGCGGGCAATCCATTTCTTTGAGCAATAACAATACCGTTAATACATCTGATGGGTTACTGGCCATTGAGATCACATAAGAGCCAAGGGCTTGCTCAGATTGTTGGGCGATAAGGCGACAAGTATCTAATACTTCAGTGACTTCAGCAGAAGGTTGCCATTGATGAGGGAGCAATGGGCGTTTGCTGGTCAATTCACGCAGTAAGAAGGCTTGTTTTTCATCTTCCGTCCAATGATTAAAGTCCCCCATACCTAAGTAGCGAGTGAGCTCGGCAATCACATCCGCATGGCGTTGAGCATCTTGCCTGATATCTAGCCTAAGTATATGGACACCGAAACAGGCGATACGACGCAGAATGTCCAGCAGCAAGCCATTGGCAATCAGCTTCATGCCACAGTCTGATAAGCTGTGATATAAGAGCATTAAGGGCGTTTTTAGATCGTTTTTATGCCAAATAAGCTCGTCAGTATTTGAGGAGCTCACTTGACCATTTAATCTTTGTTCTAAAAAGCTTTGTGTGTTCTCTAGTCGGCTTAATAATGTTTTGAGTACATAACGGTAAGGCTCTTTAGCATTATGGGTAAAGGCGTTAAGTGCCTCATTGGCTTTGGGCATAGATAATTCATCGTATAAATTGTCTATGTCTTTGAGATAGAGTTTGACGGCGCATAGTCTATTTTTATCTAAGACTTCTTGAGTGACGTTGGCTGTGACAAATGGGTTGCCATCTCTGTCTCCGCCCATCCAACTGGAAAAGCGAATAGGCGCAATATCGATAGGCAGCTGCTCACTCGTGCGCTCTTCAACTAATGTATTAAGCTGTCTTAAAAAATCGGGAATAGCTTGCCATAATGAGGTTTCTACTGTGCATAAGCCCCAACTGGCTTCATCGACGGGAGTTGGCCTAGTTTCTCTAATTTCGTTGGTGTGCCAAATTTGAGCAATTAATTGGCGCAGGCGTAAGTGATATTGTTTCTTTTGTCGCTCGCTTATCTGCTGGTTCTCTAATTGACCGAGCGTGTCGACGATGGCGGCATACTTTTGAATCAAGGTGCGTCTTGATATTTCTGTTGGATGGGCCGTTAAGACGAGATCAATATCGAGACTTTTAAGGCAGTCGAGCATAGATTGATGATCTATATCACTGTCGAGCATATGGTTGAGAAGTTGTTCAACGGGATCGGGAACACAGACAAGTTCGTCGCAATTATGGCTGATGGTATGGAATTGCTCAGCGATATTAGCCAAGTTTAAAAATTGGTTGAAGGCCTTAGCAAAAGGCACTAATTCGTCGTCGGGAAGGGCATTAAGCAAAGTTAGCATTTCTTCCCGCGCGCCTTCTTTTCCTTGGCGAGAACTTTTTGCTAAATGACGAATTTGTTCGATTTTATCTAGAAAAGCTTCATCGAGATCCGTGCGTATCGTGTCACCCAGAATTTGCCCTAAAGTGCCTACATTTGACCTTAAGGATGCGTATATATCTACCATAAAAAGACTCCAAGCACGTTAATATAAAATTATCTCAATATAAGGGTCCATTATTATTGTTCTTGTTATTTTCAATATTTTTCACGACAAAATAATCCGCGAACTCTCCACCTTACTCAGAATTTAGGGTCTGGGTCAATATGTGGAGCTTAGGTTATTTTGTTAATAGCGTTCTAAATATAGTCTTTTTCTGGTGAATGTGAGGGGAGAATATTGCTGGTATAACGGGCTAATGCCAGTAAGTTAAGCTTATTGGCATTTTTTATTTCTAGCATATCGCTGTGGTCTTCGTTTGACTGCTCGG
>NZ_CANLZC010000186.1 GCF_947495455.1 uncultured Shewanella sp.
AGGGGTTAAACAGGTATACGACTTGTGTGACATATCTACTTTGCTCCCTAATGTGACATCTTTAACTTGCCTTAACAAGCGGCAGCTTGCTCTGACGGTGAGCTTAAAAAGCTAATGTTGGTCGTAGTGGCCGCCAATCGCGAAGATATAAACATGGGTCTCATCAAATTTATAAATGAGCCTGTCTTTTTGGGAAATGCGCTTTGACCATAGGCCAGACAGGTTATGTTTCAGGGCTTCTGGTTTGCCCAGTCCCTGAGTTGGATCGCCGCGCAACATGTCCTTTAAAATTTTACATAGTGCTTTATGCAGTTTCTTGTCTGTCTCTCTCATTTGCTCATAAACGAGCCACGTTTTACCCTCAAATACCAGTGATCTCATTCATTTGCTCTTGTGTTGGTGTATGGCCTTTTCCATCTTTGTGTGTGTTCATGGATTCGGAGATTTGTTGCATAAGGCTGCTGTTTTGCAGCACATGTAAGGTTTCTTGATCTCGCGCCCAATCATCGGCACTGATCACCACAAAATCTTCACCTGCACGTCGAGTGACTTTTAAGGGCTCATGATCATTGACGGTCTGATCAACATATGTTTTTAAATTATCTCTGAATTTATTGACGCTGACGCTATTCATTGTCGCCTCATTTTTCTGTACGGTATTTCCGTACTATTGTGAGGGCGCTGGCATGATAAGTCAAATGGTAAGCGGTGTTGATCCACTGATTTGAGTTGAAGAAATGCATCAAGGAGAATGTATTAACGGTATTTGTCTCGAATGCGTTTTCGTAGCGTGATGTCTGCTGTTGTTTTCACTTCCTTTGGCCATTCAGGATCATCTTCAGGGCGCCCTTTTACGGGCTCTGTAATGGGAGCTGATGTGACGGCTTCAATTGGCTTGTGTTCTAATCGATTAGTAAGAGATTTTAATTGCTCTTTCATTTCTACTTGCTCAGCTCTTAGCTGATCAATGACTTTTATTAGTTCATCATAAGAGGGTGTTGCTTGGTGTTGCATTTTGTCTTTTTTTGGTGTTGCATTTTCGATTATCTCCCCATAAACACGCAATAATTCAGAGGTATCTATTACTGGATTGCCGCCACGATCTTTTTCGCAAGAAAGCTTACCTGCCTTGATGTGACGCCAAATAGTGGTTCTATTTTTTCCGACCAATTTACTTGCTTGAGATAAATTTACCTTTGCCATGTTTCACCTGTTGCATTACCTTGGTGTTGCTCAGTGTTGCAAAGCTATAGACTAAGTTTTCATTTTTGCTTATTTTTCCCGAATTCAAAGAAAATTGCTGCGACCGAACGTCCTTTTTTTATTGTTTCATATGTCACGTAAATATCACTTTTTTTATTTAATTCGTTTATTGCAGGCTTTATGACATTTCTATTTAATGCCTTAAATTCGAGATATTTTTCTTCAACTCCCAAGGCTGATCGAAAGTCATCAACACAAATTAATCGCTCTTTTGTGGTGTTGTTATAGCGCATCAATAATTCATAGATTCGAATAGAGTGAGATGACTGTAAGTTAGCTATTTGACGTAATTTATAAGTTGTAAAATGATTTTTTAATGAGCTTATGTATTTAATAACATCATCACTCCAAACCAGTGTTATTTTTCCTTGCCCTCTTAATTTCTTAGCTTTTTTTTGAATCCAATAAATCTCAATTTCTTCTAATTCAGTTTTGATTTTTATGGTTGATTTAAAAAGAGAGTCTGCGGCTTTATATAATTCCCTGTGTGCATTAGAGAGATCTATGCCCATTAAATTAGAAAATTCACTTGCAGTAAGCGTCATTTCTTTTGTTGCTTTTTTTCTGGAATCAATTTTAGACAAGCAGGCTAGAACTAATTTCTGTGCTTGAGCAGATAAGGCGTAAGAGGCATCCACTAAAAGGTTTGATTTTGTCACTTGCAAGTTTTTATTCATTTTAAAGGTGTATTCAATCCATTGTTTGTACACTTTTAGCATGGGTGTATAAGGTCGTCAATGTTTACACTTTAAAGCCTTTCTTTTTGACCGTAAATCTATACACCTTAATCCTGTGGATTTGACCGTAAATCTATACACCTTAAAACCCCTTTTGACCGTAAATCTATACACCTTAAAATCCCTTTTAACCGTAAATCTATACACCCCAAGCAAAAAAAAAACTTTTAAATCAAAGCGTAATAAGCGCTTAAACAAGAAAGCTTTATAAAAACAAGAAAGATCTAAAAAGAAAAAAATTAAAAATAAAAAAAATCTGTGGATAACTCACCTAATTTTGAAATTTTCGAGTGATAACCCTTCTTGGGGGTTTCACCCCCGCCAGCCCTTCCCCTCGCTTCGCTCGTTTCCGGCATCCCCCAAAAGCAAAAGACACAAGCGATAATGCCTCGCCATTTCCTGCCGGTGGCAGGGGCGAGCACAACAGCACAATCCGCTAACAGCATTTCGGCTACGCCCCTGAGAGGCTCTCTAAGACCAAAACGAATTTAAAAGCATGTCAGGCAGGATGAGGGGGCAATTTCATTAGCAGGGGGCTGTGTGATGCCCTGAATGGGGTTAAACAAGCGATATCTCGATAAGAAAAAACGCGCTGCGTTTTGGTTTCGCTCCGCTTCCATGCTCTCACTGCGTTCGAAAACGCATTTTAAGGGGTCAAAATGGCGATTTAAGCGACTTTCTCCAAAAAGACACCCCATTGCATGACTTTGGTACTTTAAATTGAATTTTGAGCCGCTGAGGGATTTTGAATTAGCGTAGTCTATTCAAAATTCGGAAGTGGCCTTAAATCTTCTCTAAGAACCGATAAATTTTTAGTGTTAGATCATCTCCTTCGAAAGCCGAATGTTTGCTGTGCTCTGTTTTGAATCCAGTGCATCAAAATCCACTCTCAAACGGCGATGCCTGCTTAACGAAAAATGGAAAATTCAGTTAAAAATTGATTGATCCAAGGATAAATTAAAACCGATGAGGCTTGAGCTTAAAAATGACCCACACCCCACGCTATATTGATAATCTTCAATAATAATGACCGTTTTAATGTAAGTTATTGATTTAAAGGGTTGATTATGGGATTTGAAATCCAGTGTAAATTTTTTGGAATACATTTAGAATTTTAAGAAAAGTGTATTGGATGTGTATTGTGCGTCCAATACACATCCATTAATTAATTGTATTTATTAAATTTTTCAGTGAGCGTATTGGAAGTGTATTGCATTTTTAAATTTAGCAAAAACAATAAGTTAAAAATTGTGCAATACACTTCCAATACACCTGTTGATGAGAGATTTAAGACAGGACAATACACGTCCATTGCTATTTTTTGTGCTCTTTTTGTGAATATTGAAAAATTCAAACACTGATTTATGAATAAACTCGAATTTATTTAAAGTTAAATAGATTTTCTTTAAGTATTTAGAATACTGATAAGACGCTCTAAAAATGCTGTGAGATTGCTATACCTGATGAAATTAAAAGATAAACATAGGCACGCTGTCGAAAGTATACTTTCGTGTGCTTAGGTTTTCCCTAATACCCTTTTAAAATCGACGATTTTTTGTATTTAATCTCAAATTTTACGCTTTCAGCGGAAATTGAATGGAACGAATATAACCAAATTTTCCCTTAAATTAACCTTTAGATAAACAACATTAAGCAGGCAGGATAGGTGAAGTACATGTACCGCGTAAACGGGTATCATGTCTTCACTTTTGAAGTTTATTCGCACTCCGTTCTTAATACTTAATCCTGCTCTTCGAGATTGGGGTTTCCCTTTAAAACCCTCCGCTGAATCGCCCAAAAATCTGGATATTTTCGTCCCGCCCATAAGGGGATCATCAAGGCGGTATATCAAAATGTTTAAATTAATTCGCTGTGAGTAGCTGTCATATAAGAAAATGGCGAAAAGCGAGTAGCTGTCAAAAGAGATTCCTACAGGATGATAAATTCAAGTTGTTTGGTGTATTCAAATTGGGAAAAAAACGGGCGTTAATCAACTAGGCTCTAAGGGTGTTAATTGTTCACTCAAAGTTATATCCCAACTTCAATAAATAGCCTTACAAAAGGGACTTTTTTTATGTAAGATGATATCTTTAATCTGCCTCAATAGATAATTGTTATTTTATATGGTGAATATATATATACTATGCTCAATCTTAAATGAAAAGTTTCTTTTGTTGTTTTTTGAGTTTGTGAATGTAAATAAAAAGAGGTTATTATGCGGTTAATAAAAATGTCGATAATAAAATAATTTTAAAGAATAAGACTTTTAAAATATAATGAGGCTTTCTATTCAATTTAGACCAAAGCCATGCCTAGAAACATTGTTAATCTGGCTAAACTTGACGCCAATACCCTTGCCGCAGTGCCTGATATTATGTTTAAAGACTCATTGCAAAAATATATATCAATAAGGGAAACTGAAGCTAGTAAAGCGACTAAAAATAATGCATTTGGTTTTGCGCGTAGAGCTAAGCAGAGGGTTTCTTCATATAAAGCAAGTGATAAAATTAAAGCTGGCTACAAATTATTAAACTGTTTAGAAGAACCTAATAATAAAAATTATAGGAATTTTACAAAAAGAGAGCTTGATGTATTAAATGATGGTCGTTTGGGCAAATGCTGCCGAACATACATTAAGATTAAAACAAAGAATCGTTCGAGTGATATTAATGATTTAAAATATTGTATAGGTTTTATTGATCCCGTTATACCAGCAAAGAATAATAGCGGTTTTGGGTTTAAATTAGATATAGATGATGTATTTGGGGGGGACTCAAATCGTACCGATTTTCGTGATGCTGCGGTAGAACTTATAGCTGATGGGCTAGGAGCCTTCGTTCGTTGTCTTGCTGAATTGTTAGATTAAGTAGTATCTCTGTGATAAAGATATGCCATGGCAAAGAACTATTTACCATAATACCCGTTGTACGCCAGAGCGGCAGCTTGCTCTGTAGATCCAATATAGTAATGTCACATTTCCCCAATTTAGAGATGTCACATTTTGGTATGCTGGGCCCAAATAATCCGGTGTATTAGATTGGTGTCATGTTAATTACGATGAGTGAAAACGAACTGCACCGCATTGGTGTCATTAAGGATGTTTGTAATAAAAAATTAACCCAAATGACCGCTGCGTCAATGTTAGGGCTGACTCGTCGGCATATCCAAAGATTAGT
>NZ_CANLZC010000187.1 GCF_947495455.1 uncultured Shewanella sp.
TTATATGAAGAACCATCTTATTTATCGCAATGTCTTCGGGATTATTTAGAATAAAAATATGAGGGGATCTTTAAGATCTTTTATATAGAAACAATAAACTGTATTTTTTTGTAATATCAATTATCCTTATTTCTTATATAGTTATGATGTTTGGTAAACCTATATATGATGGATTAAAACAAGAAAATGTAACAACTTGGGAATATATTCATAGTGTTTGGCACTCTTGGCAAACTCTTAATGCAGCAATAATAGCTTTTTTTGCTAGTGTACTATCAATATTTGCTCTTTTGAAAATTGAAACAAAAAAAACAAAAGATAGTGTTTTAAAACTTCAAGAGGAACAGGAAAAGCAGAATGCTATGGAATATGCAAAAAAAAGAAGAGAATTAAATATAGCAAGAATTAAATATTTACATGTATTAGAAGATGTTAACATAACAATCGACAAGTGGATAAATCAACTGAATGATACTTTTAAAATCGTATCAAAAATAAACAATGATGAAGTAACAAGACATGTATACTGTTATTTAAGTAGCCTAACAAATATCCCTTCTTCATTTCTAGAATACATGCCTACTATAATGAATTTGTGTGAGAATGATGAAGCTGAATTTATTCAAGAATTTATATTTGAAACAAAGGGGGTGTTTAATAGACTTCATCGTATGACCTCAAGAGGAAATGAAGAAAAGAGGTGGTTTGGCATAAACGATTATAATGAAAGGTATATAGATATTGTTTTTCTAAATGCAATGCTTAACAGAGTTATTTTATTTTTTCGAACAGGAAATCTAAATGTAGAAAGAATAACCAAAAAAGAATTAATATCATCTTTTAAACAGAAACAAGGCTTATTAGGAAAAGCTGAATTAACTGAATCATATATATATGATTATATAGCTAAAACAGATAGAAAAGAGAAACCTAGTCCTGAATACGACCTTGATTCATTAACTCGTAAGATGAAAGCTCAAAGACAAAAATATTAAAAATACTTACCAGTGATAAGGCTACTTTATCACTGGTAATAGCTGGAAGCAAAACTAACCAGAAACACAAAAAAGCTTACCACTTTAGTGGTGCAGTAAAATCAAATTGGTTACCAAAACCTCTCATTAACACCGAAAAAATGACCAGAGTAAAAAACATTTACCAGTAATAAGGAGCATGCTCTCTGGTTATGTAAAACCAATACGTCACTTTAAATTGACGACAAAACACCTTGTAATCTTGATTAGGTTTATCACAAACAGGTGGACTTATCTGATATAATCCTGACTTGCTCGTATCATCACAACTGAATGAGTTTATCGCCTTTTAAAAGGTAACAAATATGAATTCTCAGGCAGCTTCTGAATACTATTTTTATACCGATGACGGCGTTAAATTACACTACATTGACATAGGGAAAGGCACACCCATTGTAATGATCCCCGCGTGGTCTCAAAGTGTTAACGAATTCATATATCAAATACAAGATATGAGCGATCGTTATCGCATGATTTCCCTTGATATGAGAGGTCATGGAAAGTCTGAAAAAGTTGACTATGGTTATAGGATCCCCCGTTTAGCGAAAGATCTGCAGGAATTATTGTTGCTGTTAAAGTTAGATCATGTCGTGCTTGTTGGTCACGCTATGGGCGCTTCTATCATGTGGTGTTATTGGGATTTATTTGGTGGAAGCTTACTGACTAAAATGGTCAGCATAGATATGCCTTCGATATTGCTTTTAAACCCCAAGTGGTCAGGCAAAAATATTATGAATTATGGGCCATTAACGAATGCGGCTGGTGCGATAGAAATAATGAATATCATCGATAGCCCTAAAGGTGAGCATTACCGTCAAGTAATACTAAATTGTATGATTTCACAAGATATCAGCCCTAATAAACGTCAAGCGATTATTCAATCAAGGCGCAAATTGCCACTTTCCCAAGCAGCCCAGCTTTTTTTCAGTAATTTTCATCTTGAATGGAGTGATATTTTTCCAAGAGTCACGCTTCCCTGTTTGGTTGTTTCTGGCCGAGCAAGTCTTACCGCTTGGAGTTCTCAACAATGGATTGCCGAACAACTTCCTCAGTCGAAGCTCGTTTTTTTTGAAGAAGATGAGGGAGGAAAACACTTTATGTTTCTGGAAAATCCCGATAAATTCAATCGTATTTTGGATGAGTTTATTCAGTCGTAATGTGAAACCTATCACTCGCATTGAATGACTATCCCACTAGTGATAATAGTGCTTATCACTGGCTCAATGTCTAAAATTAGCCTCTCAACTTTGCGACATAACCCTCAGTTTTTATCATTCCTGAAAATAATCCTTGAATTAGCAATGTGTCAGCTGTATTTGTGTTTCCTTTTTTGCGTATTAAAACAAAGAATTGTGATGAGTCGATAATGTTATTTCTATAACCCAACAAGGAAAAACTGGCGACACTTAAACGCAAACATTTGGTTTTTAACAGGAATTATTTTGATAGAATTAATTTGGCAAATTGGAACGTTGAGTATGTTTCCCTTCGTTTTGTATTATTTTTTGTGCATATCTAAGTTACATACACTATTAAAAAATGAATACCCAGAAACATGGGAAATGTTGGGAAAGGGGACGTTAATCAAGAATAATAGTTTAGAAAATTCATTTAAGATGATGACGTTTCTCTATAAAAAAAGTATTTGAAATTAAATAATGAGGAATTATCCAGTATTGCAGGAAAATGCAGATCATTATTAATTATTGGCTATACAGTTACACTGCTTTTATTTTTGCTACCTATTACATATGTTTATATATTGAAATAGTTTTTTATGAATGACTTATATGTTAATGCTATACCCCATATATGCAAGATATGAACAATAGTATATCGGTGTGATGTCAGCCCTACCAGTCCACCTTGATTAAGGCGAGGATAAACGCTCTTGAAGCACACCAAAAGTGAAGCATCGCGTTTATATCAAAGTTTGTAACTGAATAGCTCGTCTTCCCCGCTATCACGGCATTTTCGGCTTCCTATGAGGCTCTGAACCTGTATTTGCCATGCCGCTCTGAGATTTGTCAGAACACGAACAATTCGAAGAAACACATAGATTTGGCTTTTTAAATTATAGTGTAGATGCAATTGTGGCCTTCGACTTCAGGGAGGAAATCGCAGAGCGCTCAGGGATGAGTTAACAGCGTGCCACAAAGGCAGCTGCACAAAACCCGCTGGAAGCGATAAATCCACATGAACATGCAAACGATAAATACATTTTCCAATACCAAAAAGGCCAAACGCTAGTTTATTACAACCCTGTGTGGGTGGGAACCCACGACTTTAGCCTGCGGCAGCAATTTACACCATTGAAAGCCAATGGTATAAAAACACATTACTCAACTCGAAACGCTAGCCCTAACCCTTGGCTCTTTGGATCTGAGGCGTCATCAAGAGATGAGCTATCAATAAATGAATCGTTAGCAAGTGAAGCATGCCCATCTTTTAACCCATTTTTTTAACCTCTTTTTGTGAGCATGACACGTGTCGCAACCACAAGCCCTGCCGTCTTCATGACTTCCCCGCACTCTGTGGGATGAATATCTTTCAATCTACAGCAAGTATAATGTTTCAGCTCGTTCAAATATTGATTGAATGGCTCGTAAGGTATAAGCCTGACGTATCCCGCTCTCCTTCTAACCAAATATTATCGGGTCAAGGCGCACACTCAGCAAATTAAGGTATCAAATTATTATCTGTTAACGGGATTTAATTACAAATACACCTATTAAAACTAACCACCTAGAGATGAACTTACTCTATCTAGCAAATAAACAATTGATTGATAGGGAATATCACTGGCTTTTGATAAGCCTATTTCGCAGGTTTTACTATTTGAAAACCCTTCAGTAATACTGCCTGACTCTTTGCTGAAATTCTTAATTTGAGGTTTTAGGGTTTTTAATGCATTTTCATTTAATTTTGGCTCAAAAAAGCCTTTATCTCCTGCAAAACCACAGCAATTTATATCACTTGGGATCAATACTTCACTCGCACAGGTTTTAGCAATATTAATCAGATGATGTTCAATATTTTGCTTCTTACTACTACAGGTAATATGCAGTGTTATTGGTTGTGTTTGTGGGCAAATACTCAAAGCACCTAATACATTTTGATTGATAAACTGGGCCGTTTCATACACTTTCAACCCGTTTTCGTCGGAAGAATTAAGGGTTAATACACAAGGGCTGGCATCCATAATCACTGGAATTGTATTATTTTGATTAAAAGATTCTATAACTGCTATTAGTGAATCAGATTTTTGCTTAGCACTTAAGAGATCGCCTTTGCTCTGCCAAGGCATACCACAACATAAAGTGTTTATGCTTGGGGGGATCAAAACTTCAAAATTGGCTTTTTCTAAAATAGCAGTGACAACTTCAAATAATGGGCGCTGATCTAACGCTTTAGTATCTTGCGCAAAGGTTCTACCGCCACAGCTAGGGATATAGATCACTTTTTTTTTAGCGTTGTAAAGGCTTGCTTAGTTGAGTGAATACTTTTTTCACCTTTAGGCCAAGCGGGATAATATAAAGGTATATGATTTTTGCTTATAGTGTTAAGCACTTTAAAGGTACTATCAACAATAGGTTTTGGCAGAACAGAATTCAATGTGTTAGCCGTATTTAAGCCAAGTTTTGCAATCGATAGTGTTTTATCAAAATTGTGTAATGCAAACTTTGATAACTTAGAAGCCATTTTATTAGTTGCAAGTTTTTTTGATCTTAAAGACTTTATAAATTCACCTGTGTTTATACCAACGGGGCATTTTAAGCCACATAAACCAGTTGCAGCACAAGTATCTATGCCTAAACTTAGATAACCTGAACTCGGGATAAGAAATTGAACTAATAGCCCTCTTTGTGATCAGATCTTTCGACCAAGATTAATCAATCA
>NZ_CANLZC010000188.1 GCF_947495455.1 uncultured Shewanella sp.
GGATTATTTGCTCCCAGCATACCAAAATGTGACATCTCTAAATTGGGGAAATGTGACATTACTATATTGGATCTACAAAGGTCGGTATTTTTATTTTGTTTAATTGATATTATGTTAAAAACTATTATATAAGCAATCTTTGCAACAGCAAAGGGCAATAGCAAAGGTGCTTTAAGTTGGAATGTCTCAAATACCAGTATGACTATGATGAACAATAATTGGATTTGGGCATCCAATATTGTTATTGGACGATATCACTGTTGGCGTTACGATTAAGATTTAAGACGTTTACTCGTGAATAGCGTTCTGCTTTCAAAAATATAACAATCTGAATTTATTTTAGCGGCTTAATGCTTATCATTGAAAGATAGCGATAGAATGTGGACTATATAGTCAAGTGGCTTGAGGACGAGTCAGTTTTGTAGTCTCAGGTCAGTGTAGCGAGCTCACTTAGCACTGTATTTTAACACTGTATTTTAGCACTGTATTGTAGTGAATTTTTTATGGTGAATACCAAATCATTAAGTCTTGTGCTCAGATAGAAGGAACGTAAATGAAATGAATGATTCGATGTTAGCGTTAACACGCATTTTGCAAGCGGTGTCACTTATCGATACCCCTCAGTTGCAAATACGGTTTATTGTGGACAGTGTGAGTGCTGCGGTTAGCCGTGATGTGTGTAGTTTATATCGGGTGAATGCAAGACAGGAGATGGAGTTATTGGTGAGTCATGGATTACAAGTGCATCAAACCATTTGTTTGCCTCAAGGGGCGGGGCTGGTAGGTTTAGTCGCTAAAGAACGCCATGGATTAAATTTAGCTAATGGCGCCAATCACAGCGCCTATTTTTATGTGCAAGGAACTCAAGAAGAGCAATTTAAAAGTTTTTGTGGTGTGCCTTTGGTGCATCATGGTGAAGTTGTTGGCGTATTAGTGGTGCAAAGCCGAGAGGCTCAAGTATTAAGTGAACAAGAGGAAGCTTTTTTATTAACATTGGCAGCCCAATTGGCATTTATCGTTGTTAATATACCTAATACTCAAGATGCCGCAATCAAACAAAATCGACGTTTTAAAGGCATTAAAAGTGTTGAGGGGATTGGGCTAGGTAAAGCGGTATTATGTGGATTAACGCAATTATCTGAGGTACAAGATGTGCGTACCGATAAACCGCAAGCCACAATACAAGAGTGGATACAATTATTGTCGTTAGTCAAAGAGGACTTGATTAACGAGCAGAATCGTCTGGGTGAAAATATGACGCTGAGCATAGGGTCGATATTCGATGCTTATCAGATGTTATTAACGGACAAAGGGCTGAGTGATAAAGTCGAGGCCTATATTCATGAGGGGTTTTCACTTCCTAGCGCCATCAAGCAAGGGATTTACTTTTTTGCAAATCGCTTTAAACAAATGGATGACCCATATTTAACGGCTAGAGCCGAAGATATTATTCATTTAGGCAATAAATTATTTCATGTCTGGAAAGGAGGTGGAAGAGAGGCTGCATCCGCTTATAAAGATCCTGTGGTATTAATCGGAGCCCAAGTCAGTGTCAGTGATATTGCCAGTGTTCCCATTAAGTTGTTAGCAGGCATTATTTGTTTTGAAGGCTCGAGTTTATCCCATACTTCTATTTTGGCGAATGCCATGGGGATCCCAGCTGTGATGGGGGTTGGGCAAATAAAAAACGTCAATACTCATGATATGGTGATAGTGGATGGTAATGAAGCAAAGGTGATTGTACAACCTAGTACATTATTAAAAAAAGCTTATAAGCGTCTGATAAAGCAAGAACATAAGGCGACGTTGAAGTTGCATAATTTGAAAAATCTTGCGGCGACCACCTTAGATCATCATGACATTAAACTTTATACTAACACTGGACTCTTAGCTGATATTACCCCAGGGGTGAAAAGCGGCGCTCAGGGTGTTGGCTTATACCGCACCGAAATTCCCTTTATGGTTGGGGATAGCTTTCCCAGTGAGGATGAGCAAGTGAGGGTGTATCGTCGTGTGTTTGAGGCCTATGCAGGTAAACCTGTTTATATGCGAACTTTAGATATTGGTGGCGATAAACAGTTACCTTATTTTCCCATTCGGCATGAAGAGAATCCTGCTTTAGGTTGGAGAGGAATACGTTTTACATTGGATAATATCCAATTATTAATGACGCAAGTACGGGCTATGTTGCGAGCGTCGAGTGGAATTAATACCTTACATGTGTTATTACCTATGGTGACATCCACACATGAACTTATCCAGTTTTCAACGGTGTTAAAAGATGCTTACCATCAGCTTCAGGATGATGGAGTTGCATTGCAATGGCCTAAAATGGGGATCATGATCGAAGTTCCCGCAGCGGTGACTCAAATTCCGTTATGGGCCCATCGCTTGGATTTTATTTCTATTGGCTCAAATGACTTGAGTCAATATTTATTGGCATTAGATCGCAATAATCCCCATGTAGCAGATCGGTACGACCATGTTCACCCTGCCGTTATCCATGAAGTCTATCGAATCGTCAACTTAGCCAAACAATATCAATTGCCTTTGAGTTTATGCGGCGAAATGGCCTCCGATCCCGTAGCTGTGGTTTTACTCATTGGAATGGGGATCGGCAAATTGAGTATGAGCGCGGCAAAGCTGCCTCGCATCAAATGGCTTATTCGTCACATTGAATTGGAATGGGCCCAGAGTCTGTTGGCGCATTGTTTGCAACTGGAAGAGGTGGATGATATTCGATTTTATATTCAGCAAGCGATGAAGGATAAGGGGTTACAGGATATGATTAAAGCCGATGATCCTAACATTAAGCGGGGTGAATTAACTGGATAGTTTATAGAGTAATAAATTAATGATATCGGGATACTTGAAAGGATAAGCTAATGAGTGTGATTATATTTTTAGTGGTTGGCGCCATTGCTGGTTGGGCAGCAGGTAACATCATGAAAGGCAGTGGCTTTGGCATGTTTGGTAATATTGGTGTAGGGGTCGTTGGCGCAATATTGGGGGGCTTTGTATTCAGTTTGATTGGTTTGAATGCAACAAGTTTCATTGGCTCTGTGGTGACGGCGATTGTTGGGGCTGTTATTTTACTGTTTATTGTGAGCAAGATAACCAATAAGTGATCCCAAGGACATGCTGATGAATACTTTATATTCAGTTGATATAGAGACGTTTTGTCAGTATTTATTTGAAATTATTTGAGATCAAGTGTTGTTTAAAGGCTTGTTGAATGGTTTCAATGCAAGTTGTGACGATTTGTGGGGCTTTCATACCATAACCATGCAGTGCATGAACAGGGTTGGGTTTGAGCGTCAGATTGGTAAAAATTGGAATGAGTTGATTGCTGTCAATGAGGGGCTGAGCGATAAAATCGGGGATAGCTGCAATTCCAGCACCGGATATGCATAATGAGATTAATGATTGCATTGAATAAACACGACTACTCACAGTAAAGTGCATGGTGTTAATAGAGGAAGGTGTCTGAACTTGATGGATGACTTGTTTTCCTTGCCAGTGATTGCCAATATAATTCAGTGTTTGGTATTGTTTTATACTGATATTATTTTCTTCAAAAAAACTTGGGCTTGCACACAATACATCACAAAATGTGCCTAAAAAGCGTTGCTTCAAATCACTAGAGGGCAGTTCACCCACTCGAATGGCGATATCGATATGATGTTCCATTAAATCCACTCGCTCATCGTTATCAATCAGATGAAGGTTCAGTTTTGGGTGCTGATGAATGAGTGTGCCGATAGCGGGCGCAATCAGTGTGTGCATAAAAGCATGAGGGGCGGTTATTTTTACTTCTCCAATGAGCTGGTGTTGGCTATCTCGAGCTTGTTGCCAAGCGTTATCCACTTGTTTGAGGATTTTTGTGCATTCATTATAAAAGGCTTTTCCTGCTGGGGTCAGAATTTGCTTTCTGGTGGTTCTGCGCAGTAAATTAACATTCAATTCTTTCTCTAATTTTGTTAATTGTAGACTGAGGACTGACTTAGAGAGCCCCAAGGTTTCTGCAGCAGCAGTAATTGAACCTTGTTCTACAATGGCAACAAAAACAGACATATGACGCAAATATTGAAACATGATCAATGAAGGCCTTATATTGTTCTATTTAATTAAACAGTTATTTATATTTTATTCTGTTTTTAGAAAAAAGCGAGCGGTTTAAGATAGGCGCTATCAACAAAACAGTAATGATATAGAGGGTAATCATGACAAAAGAAGCAGCATTATTAGTGGCGGTAAATGAAGCGAGTCAGCGCTGGAAAGATGCTTTTAATAGTCAAAATGCAAAAGCCTGTGCACAGCAATATGAAGTGACGACGACGATGCATGCAAAGCCTTTTGGCGAGTTTATAGGAAGAGAGCAGATTGAAGCCTTTTGGCAAGACTTAATGGAACAAGGCTTTGATAATGTAGAGTATATAGAGCCTCAAATGGACGTGATCGATGATAAAACAGTGCAACTGAGTGCAAAATGGCAAATGAATAAAGCTTATGGTGTGATCCATAAAGAGCTTTGGGTGATGCAAGCGGATGGGTGCGCTCGATTAAGTTATGATGAATTTGAGGTTCTAGGCGAACGTTAAGCTTTAGGGCTTGAAAAGCACATTTATACCGATTAGTTAAAAAGTGAATGTATTCTCATTCGCTTTTTTTAATATCAGTAACACTAGGGCCTAATACTGGTCAGTTAAGAGCTAATATAATTTTAGGGAGTAAGTTCTTGGCCTATGTTTGACCTCCC
>NZ_CANLZC010000189.1 GCF_947495455.1 uncultured Shewanella sp.
TTATGTGCTGTATAACTTGGCTCACTTCACAATCAGTATTCATTGTTTATGAGCCAGAAAAGTGGGGATCCCTCAGTGCCGAGTATGATTCAAATTGGCTTGTAAAAATGAGTGTTAACTTGTACTAGCGCTTTGAGACTGAGCTGCTGTGGTCGTGTATTTTACCCTCTGTGCCGCTTTTAGGGTTTCGGCGCCTCGAATGACCACAATATCTTGAGCTTTTAAGGCTCGAGGTTTTCGACTCGTGATAGCTATCCAATCTCCCTCGCCTTCTCCTATTGCCACTGGTATTTTTTCAGCTTGATTATCTTGATTGATTTTAACGACATAATGTTCATTTGAGCGTAAAACTAAGGCATCTCTTGGTACGAGTAGGCTCAAGCGTTTAGGCGCTATGGGCATTTCCAAAGAGACTATTTCACCAATATTAACATGAGGTAATTGTTCTTTAGGGATAGATATTCGCGCTTCAAAGGTTTGTGAGTCATTGCTAGAAACTGGAATTAAATAATGAATAGGCGCCTTAAAACTGCCCTGTGCGTGAAAGATACGCAATTGTTCACCGACTTTGACTCTTTGATAGTATTTCAGTGGAGCGTATAGATGGATTTCTAATTCTAGTGGATTTAACATGGAGAGTATGGCGCTTGATGCGGCCACATCTTCTCCAATTTGGCGTAGTCTCTGTGTAATGATACCATCAAAAGGAGCGCGAATATGGGTTTTAGCCAGTTCATCTTGAATCAATGCCAGTTTAATTTTGGCGAGTTTTAACTTAGTTGCCGCTAAATCACGCTCTGAACGCACTTGGTCTAATTCAGAAAGGCTAATATTTGATGTTAATTGGCTGATCCTTTCAAAGTTAGCTTGTTCACGGTTTAGGACTACAGTTTCGTATTCAATTTGAGCTTGCTGCTCTGTTTGTTGAAGCAGTAAACGTCGATCATCTAGCTTAGCAATAACATCGTTATGTTTTACATTGCTGCCAGCATCAGCAATCCATTTCAATTTACCAGCAAGTCCAGCAGTTAATTCACCATAGTATCTCGGTTTTACCGAACCGGTAATCATGGTTTTGGGAGCCAGTGTTCTCGCTTCAACTTTGGCAACTTCAACTAAGGTTGCGGCTTCAATATTGTTCGGTGTGATCTCGCTTGCCATTACATGGCTTGAGAGTATGAATGACAAGAGACTATAAATCTGAATGAGTTTCATGAGTGGATCCCTGCTAGAGATGGGGTTGTTGTATTTTTTGTTGTGGTTTTATAGGTGAGTCTCAATAAACTTGGCATGAGAATGAGAGTAAAGAGTGCGCTGAAAGTCATACCACCTACAATAACGACGGCTAGACCTCGATAAATTTCACTGCCTATACCTGGAATGAGGGCTAAAGGTAACATACCAAAAATAGAGGTTAAGGTGCTCATGTAAACGGGACGTGCTCGGCTTTTAACGGCTTGGTAAATAGCATCATCTATATGACAGTGTGCAGCTAATCTTTGACGTGTTTGATCGACTAATAAAATGGCATTATTGACTACTAAGCCCAGTAATATGATAAATCCTATCATAGTGAGTAAATCTAAGCTTTGAAATGTAAACAGGTTTAATATCCAAAGACTCACTACACCACCTGCCATTGCCAGTGGCATAGATAAGAGCACCAGTAAACTGTCTTTTGCAGAGTTAAACATAGCCGCCATTAATAAGAATAAGATGACGAGTGCTAATAAAAAGTTATAGCCCATGTCTGTCAAAGTGTGTTGTAATTTATCGGCATTACCACGAAATTTCACCATATAATTCGCCGTTAATTCACTTTTAAGTTTAGGTAAGATGTTTTGCTTGATTTGAGAGAGCGCTTCATCTAAAGACATACCATCAGGTGGAATGATCAAAAGGCTAACTGTTCGTTTTCCATTAATTCGCTGTAATTGTGTGGGTCCGACTGCACGTTGAATATCGGTGAGTTCACCAATGGTTTGTACTCCTGCAGTGGGAGTATGTATGGGGAGCGCCGCTAATTGTTCAGGTGTTTGCCATTTGGGGCTTCGCAGTAAAACATCCATACGCTCATTGCCATCAAAGTACTCACCAACGAATAAACCTGAGGTGTATGCTCTTATGGCTTGAGCGAGTTGACTCTTATCCAGTCCTGCTTGGGCTAATTGATGTTCTCTGGGTAAAAGCTGTAACTCAGGCTGTGCTAATGACAAACTTGGAATGGGCCGTACTACAGCGTCAGGCAATGTTTGTTCAAGTAAAGCTATGCCCCTTTCGGCTGCATTTAATAATAGAGGGAGTTCAGGCCCTTGTAAATCGAGCGTAATGGAACGACCGCCATTAAAGCCCACTCGCAGAAGTGAGCCTCTATTCACAAAAGCTTGAAGGTCGGGTAAATCGACAAAAATCTCCTTTTTAAGAATATCTATCATGGTTTTAACTTGCTTTGGATCTTCAGGATAAATAAAGGCGGCATTGAAGTTAGTGTACATTGATAAATTGTAACCACGAATATAGGGTTGCTGTTGCTTTTCGTAGTAAGGTTTTAAGCGTTGAATGATGCTTGCGGCTGTTTCTTTTTCTAGGGTGTCGATGTTTGCCCCAGCCGGTAAGGAAAAAAACACGGCAATATTGTCAGCTTTCGTTTGCGGTAGAAAATCAACTCTAGGTAATAACAGTATGGTGATAATGCTACTGCCGATGATTAATAGGCTACACCAGATGAGCGCGCGTTGATTATTACCTGTCAGTACGAGTACGTATCGAGATAACTTTTGCCAAAAAGATATTCTTGCTTGTGTTTGCCTAGCAGTATCAGATCTATGATGAGCAGCAAAATGATTTGTTGCGGGAGTGACCTTAAGCCAGAGCAAACTAAAAACAGGAATTAAGGTTACCGCACTAACAAAAGAAGAAACGACTGCAACCGACAGTGTTAATGCAAGATCGGTAAAAAGTTGTCCTTCAATGTCAGGCATAAATAAGACTGGTAAGAAAATAGCCACAGTGGTGGCAGTAGAGGCAAGGAGGGCGCCTTTAACTTGAGCGGTACCTTTGATGACGGCTTGGTGGAGTGGTGTGCCTTGTTGCAATAGTCTGACAATATTTTCTTGTACTATAATTGCTGCGTCTAATACTAAACCGACAGCAAAAGCCAGACCGGCTAAAGAGATGACATTTAAGCTACGATCCATGAGGCGTAAAACAACAAAGGCAATTAAAAGTGCAACGGGAATCGTCGACGCAATCATTAGGGTTGCATTAAGGTTACGTAAGAAAGCATATAAAATCAGTAAGGCTAGCAAGATCCCTAGCGCAATGTTACTTTGTACTAAGAATATGGCGCGCTTGATGTGCACAGAGGCATCAAAGGATAATTCAATAATCAAGCCTACTTGTTTTAAAGCACCTTGATTGAGTTCATCAATTGCAAGGTTTATTCCTTCAAGCACTTCAACAGTATTAGCATCAAACCCTCCTTGAATGGTCATGTAATAAGCTGGATAACCATTGCGTTTAGTAAAGCCATTTCTATCACGAGTTGTAAGCTTGATTTTAGCAATTTCATTGAGGTAAACAGGTCTGCCTTTTTGGTAGCTAATAATAAGTCTGCCAAGATCCCCAGGTGTATATTGTCCTATAAAGCGTACATTATATTGACGACGGCCTACTTTAGCGCTGCCACCTGATATATTCGCGGCACGTATAACGGCAGATTGAATTTGAGTCAGGCTGATTTTTAATGCGGCGATACGATAAGGATCTAATATAATATGGAGTTCTTTCGGTGCACGCCCCTGTAGCCCCACACTGGCTACCCCTGTAATTTGTCGTAATCTAGGTTCAACAACCTCATCAATGAGTTGTTGGTACTGAGCAAAATCAGTTTGAGGATTGTTTTCATCCATTCGAATGAGTAAAGAAGCGAGGTTAGGAGTGTTACCTCCACCGACGTCAATAAAAGGTTCATTAGCATCTCTGGGTCTAGGTGGAGTTTGATTAATGGCATTAATGACGTCGATCATGGCTGTTTGCATGTTATGTCCGACTTCAAAGGTTAATGAGACTCGACCAAAACCTTGAGAAATTGAAGATTCCATTTCTAAGACTCCCGGTACACGCTTCAGTACTTGCTCTTGAGGCTCAATGATATTGGCTTCCATTTCTTGTGGTGCTGCAGCTCGCCAGTTATTGAAAACAGAAATCTGAGGTTGTTGTAGATCGGGTAAAAGTTGAATAGGTAATTTGGTGGCGGCCAATATTCCAAAAATGATAATCAACAGTAGGCAGACTAAAGTTGCTGCAATATGTTGAGTACTCGTGCGGGTGAGATCCATGTTAAACACAATCCTTAAGGATGCTTGATACAGTATCAATGTGCAGTAGCAAATAAGCTTGATGATAACGATAATGTTTTCAGTAAACTAGTAGATAATGTCAATAAAATGTTTCATGATATTTCGACATAATTTTAATTTATTGAGCTTAAATGACCGCACATTGATTATATGAAGTCGTATATAGGTTATGTTTGTTAGGCGAGAAGGCACGAGTATCCTAATAAGAATCGTATTAAGCTCAAAGAACTTGTTTGAATAAGAGTGTAAAACAATCAAAAAGCCCTTTTTTTATTCGTTTAGCTGGCTTTGTGTTCACTTAAAAGATTTCTTTCAATTAAATGCAAAAAAGCCCTTGCGCTAATTCC
>NZ_CANLZC010000190.1 GCF_947495455.1 uncultured Shewanella sp.
GATTGATTAATCTTGGTCGAAAGATCTGATCACAAAGAGGGCTATTAGTTCAATTTCTTATCCCGAGTTCAGGTTATGATATTGTATTTCATAGGTATGCTTGATACGGTTAGCCGCGTTTTTAAAATCATCTTGCGTTAACTCATTTGAATAAGATAATCCAGAATAAATAATAAAAAACAGATATAATATTGATTTATACATAAAGACTTTTTGCATTTAATAAAAAATAGATTGTATCACTTGAATTTTTATTAAATGTAAATAAAAGTATAGATGACAATAAAAGGCTTAATTATAATTTTAAAAATCAAAACAATTAACTTTGAAATTTTTCTATGTACTTTATAAATACAAACTACAAACATAAAAATTGTTTATAGCTTGTATTATTTACTTTTAATTAAAGTCTATTTTCCCGTTTAATAAGCTTCATGAACAACATCCAAGACTTCAATTTTAGCCTCTACCACTAAATCTAATGCTTTTAATTGCTGAGCCGCCAATAAAACATCTTGATTGTCCGGCACTTTCAACACAGCTAATTGGGTGCCATTGTAGGCTGAAACAGCATGTAATCCAGTCGCTTGTATCACCTTATCAAGGGTTACATCTTTAGCCAGTAATACCGTGATATTGCCTGAAATAGGCGCTAACTTATTGGTTAATACATTGCGTGCAAGGGTTCCTTCTACTACTCGGTTAATGGGTCGTTCATTTTTAACCACTGACATGGTCCCCAAACTGCCTGTCGTATGATCAATGGACGCAATGCTTTTTGGCACTAACGCCAGTTGATATTCCACTTTATAAGCACCAAAATCACTTTTCTCTGTAGTTAGAAGATAATGCTTCTGCCTTGATAAGTCATTGGCTTGTATTCTAGACTGCTGTAACAAGCGATCTACCTCGCTTACTTGTTTTTGTGCTTGAGCAGGTAGTATGAATATGATTGTCAAACCAATGCTTATCACCCACATTACTATTTGTTTCATGATGACTCTCCTTATTCAGCAAGTGAAGTTTATTTAAACCACTTAACACCCTTATTTTCTTTGTTTATTCAGAGTACTCATCAGTGACCAAACACTCTCATTGCCACGCCTTCTAATATACTGTCCTCTCGATTATTCAGATAATATTGTGCTTGAGCCTCACCTAGACCTCGCGATGATAATGTTAAATCGTCACCACTGGTATCTAATAGGTGGATCGTCCAGCTCCCTTGACTGGGTTCACCGTAAAATGCATTGGATAAAAAGACGCCATCTTTAATAATATAACCTTCTTGCTTTCCTTCACTATTAGACCAAGCAGGCATAATTAACGCTTGTTTAGATGACAGCAGTATACTGCGCGTTCCTTTTGGAGAAATCACTTCAATGGCTAAATCCATGCCTGCTGTCGTACTAAATCGTTTGCCATCACTGTCCATTAATCCTTCGATCATGTCGCTATTGAAAATATCGAACTTAAATTGCACTGCCTCTAACGTTAAGTCATCCTCTACATCAATAGTGACAGTCACGCCATTAAGATCATTATCTTTAATGGCTTTTTCAAGAGACGGCGCATTAACACTAGTGCCTTGACCTTGCCATGGGCTGATCACTTGCTCGCCCAAATCTTTATCATAAAACTGAGCCATTGCGACTGCGGCGCCCGCATTGACTCGACCAAAGCCATATTTATTATTAAAAGAATATCCCGCAGCATTGGTCACCCAAGCCTCATGAGCAATGAAGGGACCATTGGGCATAGTCAATGACACAGGCTGATCATTCAAATCAACCTGTACACTGGTTGTGACCAAAATATGTCTCACATCTCGCCAAGTTAATGCAGGGTTAGCCGATAAAATCAAGGCTATCACGCCAGACACATTGGGCGCAGCAGAAGAAGTACCATTGAATGTAGAGGTATAGTTACAATTTAAGTTATCTTCATGTGCAGGATAATTAAAAGGAAATAATTGCGTGGCTAACTCGTCATCATAATCTAAGAAACGATTAAAACTCGCATACCCTTTTAAACAACTCATTTGATCTGTGGTGACCATAGCAGGTGCCCATACGCCATCTTCCCCGCCAGGGGCTGAAACAAAAATATTCGCCCCCGCTGTCGAATAACTGCTGTGTTTACCATCTGCATTCACGGCCGCCACACTTAAATAATAAGGGTGCGCCTGACTGGACTCAAAATTCCCATTGTAACAAGTGAGCCCAAATGTATTGGCTCCATTATCTGCACAAACAGAGCCTTCGGCCCCATTATACATAAAGCTATTTCCGCTGGCCTTCACGTTTAGCGCACCTTTGCCCTCTCTTAAGTTTAAGACGGGGTAAGCATAGGTCGCTTCGTCAATCTCTGAATAAATAGAAAAAGCGGGGTAAGTCGTCCCGTAGCTACGATTAAACACGGCAATATTATCTTGAGCAGAGAGACCACTGCCTGGAAAACCATGAATTAATTGGTCAGTTTGTGGAACAGTATAAAATTCACCTAAGAACTTCATACCAATAAGTTGAGCATTGGGTGCCACGCCTCGCCCCCCTAAACCATTCCAGCCTTCAGCTGCAATTAACCCCGCTACGCCAGTACCATGATCGCCATTCTCTGCCTGTGATGTAGGATCCATTTTATTTAAAGCCGCCCCATCAAGGTTTAAGGATTTATTAGGCACAATATTATTAGTTAAGTCTTCGTGGGTAATTTCAAGGCCACTATCAACAACCACTGCCGTCATCCCTTGCCCTGTCACTCCATAAGCATAAGCTTGTGTCACATTCATGTCTTCACCTGGCACCAATTTAGCTAAATTTTCCTGATACAAAGTCTCAGCCATCACTATGGCATCCGCTTCGCTATAGCCGCTTTCCATGAGCCATTGAATATAAGCTTGTTTTAATGCGTCACTGAGGGCATAGGCTTTTTGACCTGTATTGCGTAAATGCCATTGCTGATCCGCTAAGGGATCACTCATCACATTAGAAATCACAATCGATGCACTGGCCGATTGATTATTCAGAGTAACAGTATAAGGGATTTCGGCATCTTCACCTGTTAATGACGTATATTGAAATGTATTGCCCTCTAACATCGTCAGTGTGCCATGACTGAAATGGTATACCTTATCTTTTGGTATAATCACTTGCTCATTTTCTTTAAAAGTAATGCTGGCGCTACTGCTTAATGTTGGTTCAACCGACAAATGGGATTCGGCTGGGATCCAATGTTTAGCTGCGGTAATTTCCACATTTGCAGCAGACAATTTTATAGTACTCTCAGTATTGTCGCTTACATTACTGTGTTGACTCTCCCCCCCTCCGCAAGCACTTAAGGCAAGTAATACTAGGGTAGACAAACTTGAAAACTTAAATACATTCTTCATGCTTTAGACTGCTCCTCATCCTTGTCGTTTCACTTAAACTACATTTTTGCAAAACTGAGCAACCATTAAACACATAAATTAACCATAATAAAACATAGACTTAAGTTTTATATTATTCATTACAAATAAATGATTATATGTTTTACTTTTTTGGCATAGGTATAGAGATATAATGAAATGACTAACAGCGCTAAAAAGACAGATAATCACCAATCAAAGCCAGTGCAAGGCTTTGCTTTACTATTCACAGTGTTTGAAAATTGCTCTGATGGTACTGCCACCACACGAAAACGTCCGTGACTATCATTGGCGCCTGCTGAAATCACTCCTGCGATATATGGCGTAGTGTGTCCTTTCACCTTCACTAAAATAGGCGCTCCAGAATCACCTTTTGTTAAAGCACAATTTTTAAGACGCCACATTGAGTCAGCATTTCTTGGTAATGCCGACTGACAAGTCGCCGTTTTTGTCAGATACTGAGCGCTTCCCTGAGCATAGCCTGCTGTGATCAAGGCCTCTATTCCCCCCACATGCTGATGCCATAATGGAAAATGCCCCAAGAAACAGCCAATGGACTGTTCAAGTTCCAGCACAGCCCAATCGATAAGTAACGCACTTCCCTCAAACTGTCCGCTGGGAAATGTATGGCTTGGAACCGTATAGGATGTGATCTGGGTAGCTGCACTCACTAAGTCGCCTTTTAATCCAGCATAAAAGGTTAACTTTTCAGGATGAATATAAGCCTTTTTCTCACTGTCATAGAGGCAATGCGCGGCACTTACGATTAAATTAGCGGCCACTAGCGTGGCTGTGCAGCTTGTCATTTTTTGCTTGGGTGATTGTTGAATGTGCGGTTTTTGAATACTTAGCTTGCCAATTCGATGCCAGGGTATGTTCTGCTGCTGAGAAAAAAGAGGCATAACCACTTTATCCTCTTCACTCGCTAACACGCTTGGGGCCCAAATAAACAATGCAATGCAATATCCGGCAAAACTGTATTCGGCAAATAGTAAAAACTTTATCACACCGAGTCTTTTCCAAGGCGACATGACATTCTCCAATAGCATTAACAGATATCGCGATAAGGTAAAGGCCCGCTCAGAAATTCTTAATTCTCCTTTACCTCACTGCATTTATCCTATTTATTTTAATCTTAGCTCCCCTAACCCATGTGCTGTACCTGAGTGCAATACCAATTCTATTATATAGATGATCAATTCAGAGCTTCTCAGGCTTTTCAATTCAAGGCGCATTTATGCTGTAAT
>NZ_CANLZC010000191.1 GCF_947495455.1 uncultured Shewanella sp.
GTTCCCAAATAAAATCAACTTCCTGGGAATCACCTGTGAGTAAAAAAACTGGGGATTCATCAGTCACGGGTATAAATTCGCATTTGCTAGCTAAGGCTTTTTATGAACAAGATGTCATCGACGACGAAAAGTACTCATGGTGCTTATCAATTATTAAGGGCAATGGGGCCGGGGTTGTTAATGGCTGCTGCTGCAATTGGAGCGTCACATTTAGTGGCATCAACTCGGGCTGGAGCGGAATTTGGCTGGCAATTGGCATGGGTTATTGTCGCGATTAATGTGATCAAATACCCTTTCTTTGCCGCAGGCGCGCGCTATACCGTTGCAACAGGGGAGAGCTTATTACAAGGGTATTATCATCAGGGGCGAGGTTATCTTGTCGTATTTACTTTGCTGAACGCTGTTGGTGCGGTCGCAAGTACGGCGGGTGTGACCATGTTAACATCTGCTATGTTGACGTTATTTATTCCTTTATCCATTGATATTTTGGCCTTAATCGTACTTTTCTCAAGTTTAGCTTTGATTATTTTTGGTCACTATCGTCTGCTTGATAAATTAAGTAAAGTAATCATGTTTGCGTTAACCTTAACGACCTTAATTGCTGTTGCAATGGCGTTGAATATTCCACCTGTTATGAGCAGTGACTTTGTGGCAGTGTCTCCTTGGCAGTGGGCGAATATTGGGTTTTTAGTGGCCATGATGGGGTGGATGCCAGCGCCTATTGAAGTGAGTGTTTGGAATTCTTTGTGGTTAATTGAAAAGCAAAAACAAATGCCTATCAGTAAAAAACAAGCTTTATTAGATTTTAACCTTGGCTATGTATTGACGATTGTAATAGCCTTGGCTTTTCTGTCTTTAGGGTCATTAGTCATGTATGGGACTAATGAGACATTTTCCAATTCTGGAGCCTTATTTGCCAATCAAATCATTGATTTATACAGTAACGTAATGGGAGGAGAAAGTCGCTATCTTATCGGTGTTGTAGCCTTATTATGTATTTTTAGTACAACGGTGACAGTGATTGATGGTTATAGCCGAAGCTTGGCCGAAAGCTGGGCCTTATTAACCCACTATTCTAAAGATAATCATAAAATAGTGGGGTTAACTGGTATTAGGATATCGATAAGTGTATTGGGTTTATTTATTATTTTATTTTTTCAAGGGGCATTATTGCCTTTGTTAGAGTTTGTCATGATTTTGGCCTTCATTACCACAACTGTGTTTGCGGCACTCAATTTTAAATTAATGATTTCACCGCAACTCGCAGTGGAAGATAGGTTTGGGCCATTGATGAAGCTTTGGTCTTGGGTAGGCGTTCTTTATTTTGTGGGCTTTTCTGTGTTGTTTATTTATTGGAAGTTTTTCCAATAATGGGGGACAATATCATTGCATGAAAGCGTAGCCGCGCTTTTCCATAACAAAAGATAAAAGATTATGACCAACAATGATATTTTACGTCGAATACGTTTCGTGTTTGATTACAACAATGCAAAAATGATTAAAGTCTTTAATCATGCCAAGTATGAAATGACAACAGATGTGTTGATCAACATGCTACGAAAAGAATCAGAAGAAGGCTATAAGGCGTGTAATGATAAGGTTTTTTGTTCATTTCTTGATGGGTTAATCATTGAAAAAAGAGGATTAAGAGAGGGCAGTGAAGTGCCTGCACCTGTTTCTCAATTAACCAATAACCTTATTTTTAAAAAATTACGGGTCGCATTGGAATTAAAAGAAGATGAGATTATTGGGCTACTAAGTTTAGCGGATTTTAACATGTCTAAATCTGAATTAGGGGCGCTGTTTAGAAAGCCGGGTCACAAACATTATAAAACCTGTGGTGATCAAGTCTTGCGTAACTTTCTTGCGGGTTTATCACTTAAATATCGTGGAATGTAAATATATTTAGTTAAAGTTTAAACAGCACGGTGAAACGTGCTTTTTTTGTTTTATTTGTTTGTTGTTTTAAAACCTCTTTTGACTAATGAAAACAAGCAGTTTTAAAAAAAAAGTATGGCTATGGGCTCAATAAAAGGCAACAAAGTGTCGATTTCATGATAATCTAAGCGTATTAAAAAATGACTCGTTTTACGCTGTGAATAGCTATTTTGTGACCTGGCTTTTCGGTGTTTGATGATGTCATATTTCAAATAAAAAGTGTTGTAGATGAGTAGGCCTTAGCTTAGTGTTAGTGAGAGGGTTCAATCATCTATAATGAAGTGATATGTATTTAACGGTAATATTTAAAAAGGTTTCCAATGGACGATAATAAACGCCCGCTCTATCTTCCTTTTGCAGGTCCTGCAATTCTTGAAGCGCCCTTGATTAATAAAGGCAGTGCATTTACCAATGAAGAACGGATTTTCTTTAATTTAGAGGGATTATTGCCTAGCGTTATCGAAACCATCGAGGAGCAAGCATCTCGTGCTTATGCTCAGTACAAGAACTTTACCAATGCGCTTGATAAGCATATTTATTTACGAAATATTCAAGATACAAACGAAACCTTATATTATCGTTTATTGCAAAATCATATTACTGAAATGATGCCGATTATTTATACTCCAACTGTGGGGTCGGCGTGTGAACGTTTCTCTAAAAACTATCGTCGTAACCGTGGTTTATTTATTTCTTATTCAAATAAAGACCGAATCGATGATGTATTGAATAATTCGACTCGCCAGAAAGTAAAAGTCATTGTTGTCACTGATGGTGAGCGTATTTTAGGTTTAGGCGATCAAGGTATTGGTGGCATGGGGATCCCCATTGGAAAATTGTCCCTCTACACTAGCTGTGGTGGCATTAGCCCCGCTTATACACTGCCTATTACATTAGATGTGGGTACGGATAATCCACAGTTATTGGATGATCCTATGTATATGGGTTCACGTCATCCCAGAATTGGTGGTGAAGAATATACCGAGTTTGTCGAAGCTTTCATGGAAGCGGTTCACCGTCGTTGGCCAGATGCATTGATTCAATTTGAAGATTTCGCACAAAAAAATGCCATGCCATTACTTGAGCGTTATAAGGATAAATATTGCTGCTTTAATGATGATATTCAAGGTACGGCAGCAGTGACTGTGGGGTCATTATTGGCAGCATGTAAAGCCGCCAATAGCCAGTTAAGTGAGCAAAGGGTTGCTTTTCTTGGAGCAGGATCGGCAGGTTGTGGTATTGCTGAAGCCATAGTGGCGCAGATGGTTTCTGAAGGGATCAGTGTTGAACAAGCTCGGTCTCAAGTCTTCATGGTAGACCGCTGGGGTATGCTTGTTGATAGTATGCCAAACTTACTGCCTTTCCAACAACCACTGGCACAGAAAGCAGGGGATGTGGCGAATTGGAATACCCAAAGCGATCATATTTCTTTATTAGATGTCGTGAATAATGGCAAGCCAACGGTGCTTATTGGCGTATCTGGCGCGCCAGGTTTATTTAGCGAGCAAATTATTAAGGCGATGCACAGTCATTGTAAACGTCCCATCGTCTTTCCTTTGTCTAATCCGACAAGCCGAGTCGAGGCGACACCAAAAGATGTGTTGCACTGGACTCAAGGCCAAGCATTAGTGGCTACAGGGAGCCCGTTTGAGCCTGTTGTGATAGAGGGGACAACCTATGAGATTGCCCAATGTAATAACAGTTATATTTTCCCTGGTATAGGGTTAGGGGTATTAGCGGCGGGTGCCAAACGTGTGAGTAACGAAATGTTAATGGCTTCAAGCCGTGCGCTTGCTGAGTGTTCACCATTAGCCATTCATGGAGAAGGCCCATTATTGCCAAGTCTTGAAGAGATCCATTTCGTTAGTAAGCATATTGCTTTTGCTGTTGCCAAAGTGGCGATTGAACAAGGTCATGCCTTGCCTACGTCTGATGATCTCATTCAAAAATCCATTGAAAAGAATTTCTGGAAACCTGAATACCGCCGTTATAAGCGGACTTCATTTTAATCATCAATGTTTACCTCATAAAAAACACCTCACTTAACGTGATGTTTTTTATATAATAAATTTAAATAGTTAAATTTATTATATAATTTTTATTTTTTGATAGCTAAAATTGTTTAATGGTAATTATAATTCATCTTTAATATCGGCTTGTATTATCTAGGCGATAATTATTATAAAGAGACACTGTTTATTTCGAGTATCGGGGAATTAAATGGGTCTCATAAATGAAAAGGAAAAAAGATGCAAGTTTTATCATTAAATGAAATTGAACAGGTTAATGGCGGGGCTTTTTTTGATGCTATGTCTAGTTATTATACTGAAGAAGTCGCTTTAACGGCTGTCGGTGGCGCGGTGCTTGGTGCTGTATGTTTTCCTGCTTGGGGGGTTGTGGGATCGGTTGTTGTTGGGGCTTCACTGGGGGCTTTGGTGGGCATTGGGCATACCGCAGATATGGCCGCGCTTGATGCCAGCATAAATGATATATTCAAATAGCATTTGTGGTAAGACCCTCTTTTTTGAAGCGGGTGATCGAGATGTGAGATGGAGGGAGATGTCGATGATTCAATGACGTTTCTATGAGAATACAGCACCCTGAAGTTGAAATAGACTCAGTATGCTGTTAATGCCGATCATTTAACGATTTATTGATCGGTTGACTGATCGTTTAAATGCGTCAAAATCCGAGTCCTATCTCT
>NZ_CANLZC010000192.1 GCF_947495455.1 uncultured Shewanella sp.
TAGAGATAGGACTCGGATTTTGACGCATTTAAACGATCAGTCAACCGATCAATAAATCGTTAAATGATCGGCATTACGCCGTAGCGCCTTTTTCTTTTTAAAACACATTTTATCTCACTACTGTGCTAATTCGATTTCAAGCTGTTTAGCAACCCGCTCAGGTGAGCCTGAGCCTTTAGATAAAATAGAATAAGCCACAGGAATAACAAATAATGTAAAGAAAGTGGCCAATGTAATGCCTGCAAGCACCACCACACCAATGACAAACCGAGTTTCGGCGCCTGCCCCTACGGCCATCACTAAAGGCAGTGCACCTATGGCTGTCGTGATCCCCGTCATTAAAATCGGTCTTAATCGCTGACTCGACGCATGAATTATCGCATCAGTAAAGGCTAACCCCTTATCTCTTAGCTGATTAATAAATTCGACAATTAAAATACCGTTCTTCGCCGCTAATCCAACCAACATAATAATACCGATTTGACTGTAAATATTCAGGCTTTGATCGGTGAGCCATAAGCCAACTAGGGCCCCTAACGTTGCTAAAGGCACAGTGAGCATGATCACAAATGGATGCACGAAACTTTCAAACTGCGCAGCTAACACCAAAAATACCACACCTAAAGCCAACACAAACACGAAGTACATCGAATCACCGGACTCTTTATAATCCAATGATTGCCCTTTATAGCTGATCACAGCTTCTGCGGGTAAATAGGTATAAGCAATCTCATTTAAATCATCCAATGCTTGCCCTAAACTGTAACCTTCTGCCAGATTAGCTTCTAAGGTAATGGAGCGCATACGATTATAGCGATTCAGTGTGCTAGCATCAGCAAACTCTTCCACCGACACTAGATTAGACAAGGGGATCAGCTCTTGGCTTCTGTCTGAACGTACATAGATATTTTCCAGATCTTCTGCAGTGTTTTGCGTATCACGCTCTCCTTCAATAATCACATCATATTCACGTCCATCTTGCATAAATGTGGTCACCAAACGAGAACCCAACATCGTCTCCAATGTTTGGCCAATATGAGAAATAGAAACACCGAGCGCCGCGGCCCTATCTTTATCGATTATCACCTTTAACTGAGGTTTTGTTTCTTTATAATCATCATCTAAACCCACTAAGCTTGGGTAGTCTTTAGCTTTTTCAAACATGATATCGCGCCAATGTGCCAACTCTTCATAGCTAGTACCGCCTAACACAAATTGCACGGGCTTACCCACGCCTCGACCAAACGCTTGCCTCGTGACAGGAAAGGCTCTTACCCCCGCTAAATCATTCAATCTGGCTCGAATATCATTAATAATCTCACCCACACCTCTGCGCTGCCCCCAGTCTTCCAGTACAATAATCGCCATGCCATTTGAAAAATTAGCGCTGGTACCAAAAGATCGCGGTGCTCGAATCAATAAACGCTTTATCTCACCCGCTTCAACCAAAGGCATAAGCCTATTTTCAATTTCATCCATATAAGGTTCAATATATTCAAAACTCGCCCCTTCAGGGCCATTAACAATTAAAAATAGAGAACCTCTGTCTTCTCTTGGAGCAAACTCCTGTGGTATTTTCGTCATTAAATAACCACTGCAAGCTAAAGCAATCAATACAACAGATGTGACTAAATAAGGATGTTTCATTAAATAGAGTAAACTTTTTCGATATTGGCTCGATAATTTATCCATTCCCCCATCAATTTTTTGCACTAACCAAGGCGACTCACTCGTCGGTTGTAATAGCTTAGAGCACATCATAGGACTTAAGCTTAATGCCACAATACTGGAAAAAATCACCGCCGCGCTCATTGCCACAGCAAACTCTTTAAACAACTTACCTAAATCACCTTCTAAAAAGCTAATGGGCATAAAAACCGACACTAATACTAATGTGGTCGCGACAATGGCAAAGCCCACTTCACGGCCACCTAAAAAAGCCGCTTTCAGTGGTGAGTCGCCTTCTTCTATGCGCCTATGGACATTTTCTAGCATCACAATGGCATCATCAACCACCATGCCAATGGCTAAAATCATAGCCAATAATGTCAGTAAGTTAATCGTAAACCCTAAGCTATACAATACGATAAACGTTGCCATCAATGACACAGGCACAGTTAAAGCAGGGATCAACATGGCTCTGACACTGCCTAAAAACAGATAGATAACAATGATCACTAAAAAGAGAGCGATAAAAAGCGTTTGATAAACCTCTTTAACCGATGATTCAATAAATACCGAACTGTCATAAGAGCGCTTTATGGACATGCCCGCCGGTAACGTCGGATTAATTTTATCCGCTAATGCATTAGCTGCGCGAGCCACTGATAAAGTGTTGGCCGTGGATTGCTTTGAGATCCCAAGACCAATCATAGACTCGCGATTACCACGAAATAGGATCCGCTCTTCTTCAGAACCTATTTCGACTTTAGCCACATCGCCTAATTTCACTAAATAGCCATCTTCTCCCTCTTTAAGCACTAGATTGGCAAAGTCATCAGCATTATTAAAACTGCGTTCTAAGCGCACCGTAAAATGCCTATCTTTTGACTCAATACTCCCAGCGGGTAATTCCACATTTTCTTCCCGCAATGCCGACTCGATATCATTCACCGTTAAATGGCGCGCCGCTAAGGCTTGCCTATCAATCCAAATACGCATGGCATAGACTTTCCCTCCCCCCAAGCGTATGTTCGCCACACCATCTAATACAGAAAAACGATCGACTAAATAGCGCCTCGCATAATCGGTCAATTGCATGGTATTCATTTGATCTGAGACCAAATTTAACCACATAATCACTTCATCTCCTCCGTTGGCTTTTTCGACTTCTGGAGGATCGGACTCTTCTGGCAAATTATTGAGTAAACCTGAAATTCTATCACGTATATCATTCGCCGCCGCTTCAATATCCCTGCCGACACCAAATTCAATCGTGATATCAGAGCGTCCATCACTACTGGATGAATTAATATTCCGAATCCCTTCAACCCCGCTTATTCTGTCTTCAATTAACTGCGTGATACGGGTTTCCACCACAGAGGCCGAAGCGCCGCGATAGTTGGTTTGAATAGACACAATTGGCGGGTCAATATCAGGGTATTCACGTAATGGCAGTTTATCAAAAGCCACTAAGCCAAACACAATAAGCAAGATACTGATCACAGAAGCGAATACCGGCCGCTTAACCGAAAGATCTGTTAATATCATGCGATGGGCTCAACCTTAGCTTGCTCTAAAAAACTAAAATTTTCACTAAAAGACACCTTGACTTTATCCCCAGGACGCACTTTTAAAATCCCCCTCACTATCACCTGTTGCTCAAGCTTTATACCGCTTAAAATTTCAACCCATCCTCGTTTACGTATGCCAAGTTCCACTAATTGACGACTCACCACGCCTTCACTGTCAACCACATAAACATAATGCCTATCTTGAACAGGAATAATCGCTGACTCAGGTAATATCAGCGCCTCTCGACTGGCTTTAATCAATTTCACTTTCATTAACATACCGGGTAATAACCGCCCCTTAGCATTGGGGATTTCTGTTCTGACAATCACAGCGCGAGTGGCAGGATTGACTCGGCTGTCAATTGAAGTCACTTGACCAATAAAAGGTTCATCACCGTATGCCATAGCGTTAGCTTCCACTTTTTGGCCAATTTTAATGGCTTGTAAAAAGCGCTCTGGAACAGAAAAGTCTAATTTAATAATGGAAATATCATCTAAAGTGGTAATTTCGTCACCGGGAGAGACCAATGCGCCGACACTAACGCGACGTAAACCTAATACGCCAGAAAATGGGGCTTTAATTTGTCTATCGGCTAATGCGGCCTGCGCTTCTAACAATTGGGCATTCGCGGTATCAATCGCCGTTTGTAATCGATCCCGTTCTGAGCCTGCAACTGTTTGGGAGGTGACTAATTCGCGAATACGGTCAAATTCGCGTTTATGATCATGTAACTGTACTTTTGCAATAGTGACTTGGGCCGCTTGGCCTTCATCGTGAAGCTGCACAAGTAGCTGACCTTTTTTAACCCTATCACCGTCATTAAAATTTACTTTCGTGATCACATCGCTGACTTTTGACGTGACAGTCATTGATTCATTCGCTTGTGTGGTACCTAATGCTTCGACTTCTTCTCGAATTGGCCCCAATGAGGCTTTCGCCACCACAACATTCACTAAAGAACGAGGTTTAGCTTGTGCGCTATGTTCTTCGTTCAAAAAATGGTAACCTAAACCCAGCAGTACCAAGACAAAAAAAACCAGTATTTTTTTCATTCCCTTCCCAAACAACCTTTTTATATTTGCTTTTAGTTTACCTTTATCGGCCAATGACACAATATGTTTTACTTTTGGTTACAATTTAAAATGTGACGAAAAAACAACAAAAAACCAGTAAGAATGCCTTACTGGCTTAATCAACAATCAATGTCACCTTGAGTTAATCGAAACAAAACTGGCTTTGCCACTCACAGCCTTCCTGTTACTTCTTTCACTCATTATTTAAACACAGTTGTGCTTATAAATATACCCGTGACTGATGAATCCCCAGTTTTTTTACTCACAGGTGATTCCCAGGAAGTTGATTTTATTTGGGAACTT
>NZ_CANLZC010000193.1 GCF_947495455.1 uncultured Shewanella sp.
TATGTGATTTACACCTCAGGAACCACAGGGCAGCCTAAAGGCGTGATGATGGCGCATGTTGGTATCATAAATCGTCTCCATTGGATGAAATCACAGCATTTATTGGCTCAATCTGATGTGGTGTTACAAAAAACACCTTATATTTTCGATGTCTCACTATGGGAATTATTGGGACCAACTCAAGTGGGTGCCTGTATAATCATAGCTTCGCCAAATATTCATACTCAGCCAGAGGCATTATATTCATTAATTCTAGAGAAAGAAGTGACGGCCTTAGATTTTGTTCCTTCTATGTTGAGAGGGTTTTGTCAATCATTGGCCGCTTCAGGCCAAGCATTACCTGCTTCGGTTCGTCGTGTTTTTTGTGGAGGTGAGGCATTAACAGCAGCCCAAGTTGATGACTTTTATCAAGTGAGTAGCAACTCAACAAGTTTGTATCATATGTATGGCCCGACAGAAGCTGCTATTGATGCGACTTTTCATGAGTGTTCATTAGAAAATGCTGTTGTTTCTCCTCCTCTAGGAAAGGGGGTTGATAATACTCAAGTCTATGTTTTGAATGGAAGATGTTGCTTAGTTCCTATTGGTACACAGGGGGAATTATATCTAAGTGGAGCAGGTCTTGCTCGTGGCTATTTAAACCGTCCCGAGTTAACCGTAGAGCGTTTTATCGAAAACCCCTTTGCTACTGAAAAAGACATAGAAAAAGGCTATACCCGTTTGTATAAAACGGGCGATTTAGTGAGGTACTTGCCAGATGGTAATCTAGAATATGTAGGCCGTAATGACGAGCAGGTAAAAATACGCGGTCACCGTATAGAACTTGGTGAAATACAAGCCGCATTAGAAAGATTGGGTGGCATAAAACAAGCTGTAGTGATTGATTATAAGACAGATAACAGTCATTTTATCGCGGCTTATATTGTGCCCGATATGCAAGTCGATTCGATTTATTTTAAAAATGACCGCCATTCATTATCCCGCCACCTCGTAGAAGCTGAATTATCATTGGAGATTGAAGGAGTCAAGCAAAGCTTAGCAGCGTGTTTACCCGACTATATGCTACCGACCAGTTTTACTGTGATTGATGAAGTCCCTTTAACAATTAACGGTAAGTTAGATAAAAAAGCCCTACCTGAGCCTATGTTGATTGATACAGGCAATTACTCGCCGCCTCGAAATGAGCTTGAGCAACAGCTGTGTCACATTTGGCAAGCCGTTCTGGGGCTGGATAAAGTGGGGATCCATGATAACTTTTTTCGCATTGGTGGGGATTCTATTGTCAGTATTCAACTGGTTTCTCGTCTGCGAAAAATTGGGTTTAATTTACAAGTTAAGGCGATATTTGATGCGCCAACTGTGAGTCAATTAGCGGCGTATTTAGCAGAGTTAGACGCTTGTGCTATTGAGGTTAAGGCGGAGCAAGAGACGCTATTAGGGGAGTTTGCCCTATTGCCAATTCAGCAATGGTTTTTTGATATAGGGCTGGCTAATCCAAATCATTTTAATCAATCTTTTATGCTTTCCATTCCCAATACGATAGCGATGACGACCTTAGATAAGGCCCTTCTTCAGCTATCAAAACAGCATGATATGTTGAGGGTGGTGTTCAAATTAACGGACGATGGATATCGCCAGTCTTATACTGAAAATAGCACCATGGCGCCGTTAGTGGCCATAAATGTATTCCTGTTAGATGACGAAGCATTGAATACTCAGCTGACAGACTTGCAAGCCTCCTTGGATATTGGTGACGCTAAGTTATGGCAAGTGGTGTATTTGCGTGGTTATGAAGATGATACTGCTAGGCTGTGTTTTATTTTACATCACCTCATTGTTGATGCGGTGTCTTGGCGTATTATCGCTGATGATATGGCGCAACTATTAACGGGAAAAGCGCTCGGCCCTAAAACCAGTAGTTATCGTCAATGGGTGCAAAGTGTCGCAGATTATGGCGCCGCTCATGTCAACCAAGTTGATTATTGGCAAGAGCAATTATGGCTAAGTGAGCAGATAAGTTACCCCACTGTTTGTACTCCGTCGCACCATAGCATTCAATGGTCAGAGGCGGTGACCAGTCAATTACTTCATGAGTCTCCCAGAGGTTATTATACTGAAATTAATGATCTATTGTTAAGTGCGTTAGCAGTTGCCCTTAAGCATCTGTGGGGAAAGGCTCAGATTGCCATTACGCTAGAGGGGCATGGGCGTGAAGTTATCGATGAGAGTATTGATATTTCTCATACTCTGGGTTGGTTTACGACAGTTTTTCCTATCATCTTGAATGTTAAGGATGAACTCAGTGACACTATTATTGACACCAAAGAGCGTTTGCGGGCAATTCCTGATAAAGGCCTAGGGTTTGGTGCGCTAAAGATAGATATGAGTCAATTGCCGCCAGTGAGCTTTAATTATTTAGGGCAACTCAACCAAACAAACAATAGTAGTGAGACAGAGGATGCAAGCTCATTATGGCAGTTAACGGCTGAAGAGGCTGGATTGACGGTTTCACCAGATAATATCGATGATAATCTGCTGAATATTAATGGGGCAATTATCGATGCTTGCTTGTGTTTTGATGTGCAATCTCAATTATCTCAGACTCAGTCTCTATTATTTACTCATGCCTTTAAGCAGGCTCTTATTGATGTTGTGTCAAAGAGTGCATTGCAAGCACAAACAGGTGGTATACACACGCCTTCCGATTATGCTGTTTCTGGGCTGACATTGGAGCGGCTCAATCGGTTGCATACACAATATGATATTGAAACCCTGTTTAGTGCCAATAGCTTACAGCAGGGGTTTATTGCACATGGATTGACCTATCCTGATGATGATGCGTATTGCGTGCAGTTATTGTTAGATTATCAAGCCCAGTTAGACATTGATTGTTATCAGGAGGCGTGGCGTTTAGCATCATTACGTTACCCTGCACTTCGTATTGCTTTTGATTGGGATGGAGCTCCACTACAAATTATCACTAGAGGCGCTTCTATCGATAAGCGTCATTTCAATCTCGTGGATTTAACTCATTTGGATGAGGTTGAACGTGAAGTAGAAATCATAAGTTTACAACAAAAAGATAGGGCGCAAGGTTTCGATTTAACTCAACCAGGTCTTATTCGCTTCACACTCATTAAACAGCAAGAAGCATTATGGAGCATTATTAAGACTGAGCATCACAGTATCAGTGATGGTTGGAGTGCTCCAGTGTTATGGCAATTTGTTTATGACACTTATCAAGCGTTAATCCAAAGCCAGAGGCCAAAAATCGAAGCAGAAACTAGTTATCTTCAAGCGCAAGCTTGGCATGCTCATCAGCAATCTAAGGTTCAAGCTTATTGGAGTGACAAGCGTCAATATTGGCAAGCTGCCAATGATATCGGGCCGCTGCTGAGTCACAAAGTTGATTTAGAGACACTGAAAACGGTTAACTCGTCTAGTTCCCAAGAGTTATGTCTTGAAGGGGAAGCGTTGGAACGGTTGAAAGCTATGTGTCAGGCACAGGGAATAACCTTGAATGTCGCGGTGCAGTTTGCATGGCATAAGATACTTCAAGTGTATACTCAAGATGAGCAAACGATAGTGGGGACGACGGTTTCAGGCCGCAATATTCCCGTTGAAGGTATAGAGACGAGTGTTGGGCTGCACATCAATACCTTGCCTTTAGTGGTTAATTGGAAAAATGATGAGACATGTGCCGAAGTGTTACAGCAAATTCAGCACAATATCTTTGAGCTCAATAGTTACAGCAGTGTGTCATTGGCGGGCTTACAAACTCAAGGTGAGCGCTTATTTCACAGTTTGTTGGTGTTTGAAAATTATCCAATGCCGATTCATGATGCACAGAATGTATTGTGTTTTCGAAAAGCCATAGAGAAGACGGATTACCCATTGTCGATTACGGCCTATGAGCAATCGAATGCATTAATAATAAATATTAGCTATGAGCAGAGCATTATTGAAGTGAAGCAAATTAAGCGATTATTACAGCAGATGCAAAGGCTATTTGAGCAAGTGAGTGAGCAACCCACTTTGCGACACCAAGCACTATCTCTATTATCCGATGATGAACGCCATACCTTACTGCATGAATGGAATCAAACTGACACGCCTTACCCGCAAGATAAAACGCTGCAGCAGTTGTTTGAAGCGCAAGTCGAAAAGACACCGAATAATGTTGCCCTTGTGTTTGAAGGGGAAGAACTGACTTATCATGAGCTGAATCAAAG
>NZ_CANLZC010000194.1 GCF_947495455.1 uncultured Shewanella sp.
TTGCAGCTAAAGCCTGGGTCTCACATTACCCGAAACTGGGAATAATTTGTAATTATGTGGGTTTATTATCCATACAAGTTGCTTAACAATGGGTGACTTGGTTAGTCCTGATTATTTTTTTTCATCACTTTCTGTGAATAGTCAATAATCATCATCGTCAAACATTTTCGTTTTTTCACTCTCAGCTCTTTCATGGCGAGTATCATAGTGGTGCAGTAATGCAATCACCATAGCCATGAAGGCAAGGTAGCCATAATATAAAAAACTAAATACTTCTTCAGAAGACTGTGATTGAAAATGTGTAGAGAAAAGTGCAAAAGTGACTAAGCATAATAAATAAGTGACGCATATAGAGAGTCGACTGAAAATGGCACCTTCAATGATATAGCGATAGAACTTTTTCGAGAAAAAAACCAACAATATCAAACAATAAAGTAATGCCTTTAATTCGATGCTATCCAGTTGGACGGTATTGAAGACATAATCAATACCGAAAGTAATAAGAACAAAGACACCAAATAACATACATATATAATAAGAAAATGCTTGCTGCTTCGCGTAAGCTTTATTATTCATGTCTCTTACCTCTTTAAGCTGATTTAATTGCCACAAATATAGCTTTGCTGAGCTGCGCCCCTGATGGCTGAAAAATGACGGCCTCTGATTTTACGATATTGAAAATACCCATGCAAAAGCAGCACTTATTTAACCAAGCTGATGTGGCGCAGTTGGCAATAAAATAGCGTAATTAAAGCGCTCCCTTGTGTTTAGATATCTCTATCTCTGCTTGCTGTAAATTTTTTCTTATTGAAATAAATATAAAAAAGATGAAAGATTGAAAAAAGGAAAGAAATAGGCCCGTTAATGGAGCTATTTTCCTTCCGGTATCATGGGGGACTTTTTCCATGTATAGAATTTGCTCATTGGTTATTTCCATTCCTGGAAAAAACCATCCCCATTAAGCTCAAAAGTTGTTAGTTTTTGAGTTAAGTAAATATCATACAAAAATGTACAACTCACAATTAAAATATAAATAATGATGAAATTGCTTAAGGTTAATTTCAGTAAGATAGGTTGCTTATGTTTACGGTGTTCAAAAAAATAAACAAACACAGAGGTGAATATACTTAAAGTTATTAACCCTAAAAATGGGATTGATAAAAACTACATAAATATTTTCCCTTATGGTTTAGGGCAAACTTCGGTCCATTGAAATGACTGATATTTGAATGGAATGCCAAACTCACCTTGTGGGCCATAGCTGTTTCTAAAACAGTAAAATAGTTAAAGCAAATAATATAATCAGCAAATAATGAATACTGGCATAAAAAATGGCCAACTTTATTAGGTTTTTCGAGATATGACGAGGTTTCAATAACATAATATTGAGCATTGGTTTAGCCACTAATCCAAATGTAAAGTAGGATAGCCCTTTTATTGATTTATTATGAATTTTAGCTTCCTCTCTCAGTTTTAGTTCATAGTATGGCGTTATTAATAGATAACTTACAGAAACTATAATGAATAGATTATACAGCATTAATGTGAATTTCCTGGATAGGTTGAAAATTGCATTAAAACATGTTGATAAGACATGCCTATTTTTGTTGGACTGAATTCAGCACCTAAAGTAGGAGTTGAATTTTGTTGAAATAATAATTGCTCACTCACTTCTATAGGGCCAATTGAGATACCCGTTTCCCAAGCTAGGGTACCATCTATTGCTGATGCATTTTTTAACACATAATTGAGTCCTAAGGAAGCGCCATAGACGCGACCTGAACCGCTCGAAACGACAATACCATCATTAACTATGATGAGTTGGGCACAAATTCCAACATATATACCGACACATCCTCCAAATTTAATTCCTTGATCGTTTGGGAGGTTAGATAGGGATGTATTTGTTACGGTATTAGCTGCCATATTCAATTCATTATCAATGCTTTGATTAAAATACTTTTTCAACTCAGACATTGCCTTTCTAAAATGCATCTGATCATTAAATATCCTTGCAAACGCTGCCGTGATCGCGCCGTTAGCGAACTTTGTTTATAAAGAGTCCCACCTGCGAACCTAGGTGAAGAGCCTTTGATAGTAGTATTGATAGCTGTATCGATGGCAATAACCTAGTGGTGTTAAAATGCTAGGTTATATTAAGGGTTATTTAACTTATTGTTTATTTTTTATCGCATAACTTAATAAAAAAACCTATCATTAAAATATTATGCTTGAAAAGCAAAATATTTTAATGATTAGCAAAAGATAATACTCTAAACGTGTTAATTGACCATCGCTATACATAATAACAAGGCCGCCGATTATAGGTAGTATGAAAATAAGTCTAATTAATATTGTTGACTGACTTATTTTTATTAACTGTCGTTTTAGTTGCTGCATGCATGTACCTCAATAGAACAAAATTGATAACCCGCTCCTATCATAGCGCCTTCAGCTAAAGCGCCTTTACCACCTGAAAAAGTGGTTGAATTATAAAGTATTCCTCCAGATAAGCCAGAACCAGGAACAAAATCAATATAGGGGCCATGAACTTCCGTGATTCCTGGGGTTAAATGATCTGAAGAAACTGCAGCGGATCCAACACCGCCCCATTCAATGCCTAATCCGAGTCCAATCCTTTGGCATGTGCTTGTATAAAAACAGCTATTGCCACTTGCATCAAATAAAACCCCTCCATCCATACTCGTACCGTAAATTAATACATGCTGAGTAGCGTAGGCACCGACACCACCTTGTAATGCTTCCGGACCTGCATTGGTGATTTCTCCTTTAAATTGTCTAGCTGAATCGACTATGTACTTTTTCAACTCAGACATTGCCTTTCTAAAATGCATCTGATCATTAAAGATCCTCGCAAAGGCTGCGCTCTTTTTACTAAGCGAATTCGGCCCAGTTGGCCTTCTTTGTTTATAAAGAGTTTCGCCACTGCTCTTTGTTATATAATAGGGGAGGCAGTGCCGCAAAGAGCGGCGCCTGTTTCTCATCAAGAATGGCTGTACGCCCAAAATCAAAGCTAACACCTTGCTCATCCATGGCGTTGATATTAATAGCAAAAGCTTGGCTTATCCCCAAATTGGGTTAATAAATCCACTCACAATTAACATACAGATTTATCAAGTCAGCCATAATTAACATAGGTTTAACTATAGGTGGCTTGGTTCTGTGTCATCTATTTATCCATTTCGTTTATCAAATAATTTGAGTATGAAGCCTATGAATCCTAATGTTATGATTAAAAGATAAACTATCATAGATATGAAAATTAACTCACGGACAATATGGTTTATTTTTCCATCGGTGGATTCAATGATAATAAAACCAATAATAGGAATAACCAGAATTAATTTAAATAATATTGTTGATTGGCTTACTTTTATTATGATTTTTTTTAATTTTAACATGTATGAATCTCAATTGTGCAGAACTGGTAGCCAGCTCCAAACATAGCTCCTTCTGTTATGGCTCCTTTTCCTCCTGAAAAGGTTGTTTCATTATATAAAAGTCCACCTGAAACACCTATAGAAGGAACAAAATCAATATAGGGGCCATGAACTTCCTATAGGGGATGAAATATGATTAACATGATAAATATCAGCAGTAATATGATCCTAATTCTTCTTAATTTCTTTACTGAGTTGTCTTCTTTTTTAAGTATGTATTGGGATAAATGATTACCTTTTGTAAAAGCTTGATAAGCTTCGTTTAAGGTATGATTACTTATCCCTGCTTCTTTTTGTTTTGTAGCTACTCTGGCTGCAAACTCGAGGTAATATTTCATTTCTAAGAAACCCACTATAAGCGTTAAAATAAAAAAGATTATGTATAGTGTCATGTTAATAGTAACCTCTTCCAATTTCCCAAGTATGATTTAGCAACCCGAAAATACCGTATCCATAATTGATCCCTGATCCAACAGAGTAATTTATGCCTCCTCCATCAGCACCAAATGATATATCCGCTCGACCCATTAAGGCATGTCCACGGCGTTGTTGCTTAAATCTAAGGAACCATTTGGTCATTCTGTGATCTGATCTTGTCAGTACGAAAACGAGACAGA
>NZ_CANLZC010000195.1 GCF_947495455.1 uncultured Shewanella sp.
GGATTATTTGGGCCCAGCATACCAAAATGTGACATCTCTAAATTGGGAAAATGTGACATTACTATATTGAATCTACATTTCTCTGATTTATCAGTGCGCACAATGTATATTATGTTAAATAATGCGTATAGGTAATTCTAGTTCATAAATACTCTAGATACGCCCTAATCAATAACTTATCTGTTTACCTCTTCACAATGTAAACACTATTATTCGTAACGGATAATTTCTTCATTTTGTAAATAAATAGGATCTTTAAATGTATTCAATTAAGAGGTTTAAATTTAGGAATAACACAGAAGTAAATGACGTTTGTTTGATGTTTGATGAGTCTAAGCCAGTTATGTACGCGTTACTCTACTTTTCAGATCGATTAATCTCAAAAGCGCCTACCACCCAATATGCATCATTCCAGGCGATAAAACTCTTCTACCAATATTGGCAATCGAAATTCGGTGAATCTTTTTGTAAATCATTCTATCAAGCTGATCATAATCCAGAGTTAGCTGTAATAGAATTTGGTGATTTCTACACTGGTTTGTGTTCTAGAAATCCAAATCATTTCAACAAATATGATCAAATGAGTCCCCAAACCGCTGATATCAGAGCCAAAGCAGTTATTCAGTTCTTGGAGTATTTGGTTGATAAATATGTCTCTGGATATTACCTAGAGGAGACTTCCCAATCGATAAACGAGCAACAAAAATACCTATTTAAAAGGCTGAATGACAATCGTAATTCGATAAAAAATGGAAATAAGTTGATTTCGGCACGGCCTTCACAATACATATTTAAATCCCTAACTAGAGATATGGTAGCGGCAATTTATCGCATTATCCTACCTTCCAATCTTAATAAGAAAAATGACCTTAATCCATTCAAACGAAAAGATATTCAATTAAGAAATTTCCTTATTATCAGATTACTTTTGAATTATGGCTTGAGAGTCGGAGAACTTTTGCTGCTAGAAAAGCAATCATTGAAAACCAATATATCGGGCAGTACATACAATCTTATAATATCAAATTTGTCTGACTCTTCTGAAGATATAAGACGAATCCGCCCAAGAATAAAAAACCAGTTTTCCGTACGAATAATTGAACTTGAAAAGATAGACTATGAATTTCTGATGATTTACTTAGGTGAAATAAGACCTAAGCAAAGCAATCATCAAATACTTTTTTCATCGCAAAACACTCCCTATTCCCCATTAACATATGAATCAATAAGAGCAATTTTTAGTGCTGTTGATCGAGCGTTTTCTGTTAATAACCCAGAATTCAAAGATTCGAACTATATAGATTCAATAGCTTCATTAACACCTCACGTTGCTCGACATACCTGGGCAACAATGACTTTAAGTTACCTTTACGAAAGTATTGGACGAAACCACGAGGCTGCTCAGAAAATAACGCACTCTAATATGAACACAGGACGAATAATGGATGAAGCAAAAGAGCAGCTCAGGACAGTGGGAGGATGGGCATTAAAAAGTACTATACCAGATCGATACGCAAAAAGGTTTCTTTCAGAGCAAGCAAATAGGTCCAACGTTCAACGTATCCAACACGACTTGTCTTGTAGTATAGAACTAGAAAACCTGGAGTCTTAAATGAAACAACTTCAATTACTGAGGAACCAAGACTCACTACTTAGTGATGATCAAACTCAGTTCGTTAAAAAACTTAAGATACCAGCCATATTGCATTTTAAACGAGCTGATAAATATGATGACAAAAATCCTTTTTCAACGAGAAACTTGCTAGTACGTGTAATTTTAGCTGGGACGATAGTGTATGGGTAGGGGGTACTCAAACTTCTGGTTGGCTAGCTGGAAACAAAAAAACTCCTTATAGATTTGATAAAGGTTCAAGAATTAAAGGGATTGGCACTTTTGAAATAGAAGATATCAACTATCAACACTTTATGAAAGCTATTCTCGTATTTTTTTATAGAGCTAACAACTTAAATGTTTCACTCGCAACACATACTGCAAATTTAGTTATATTAAAGAGGTGGTTCTATACCCTATCAACTAGTACACCACACTCTCATCCAATCTTTTTAAGCACTGATACTTTGAAAGAATCAATCCGTATCCAGTCTGAAAATACTAAAAATCTTAGTAATCTATCAGACGCTATTGGAAGAGCGACAAAACTACAAGGATATATTAATAGGTTTGCTTTTTGCGTAACTCCTCTTTCGTTTGTAAATAATAATAAATATAAAAATTATTCAAATCGAACTAAAAAAATTAAGAAACTTGAAAGGCTAAAAAAAGACAAATTCATAGACGACAATCACAGAGAAGACGAAAAACTAATTACTATTAAGGCGTTTATCAATGTGATTGATTTGATGGGAAAGACAACCAATACTGGTGAAAAGATTCTTCTGAATCTTGTTTTTTTATTAGTCGTGACAGGTTTTCGTTCTATTGAATGCATTACTTTACGGAAGGACGCGCTAGTGAAAAGACCAATAGTCGATGTTTTCACTAAAGAACAATTGATAAAGCAAGGAAAGCCACAATATTCATTAGGGATTAAATATATAGGCGCCAAAGGTACAGGTGACAAAATACATTGGGTCGAGCCGCTAGCTATACCTCTAGTAGAGGCGATATTTGATAATACAATAAAACTAACCTCGAAAATGCGAGAAAAGCTCGAATATTTGCGAGCAAAATCACAAAGTGATTACTTGCCAAAAAGTTTTGATACTATTCCTAATGCCGAGATAGAGATCGATGACACAATTGGAGGCCTAATAACAACCGAATGTAGCCGTCCAGGAATGTGCTCGTTAAGGGATAGGTTATATAAAGCATTTAAATCTGCAAAGCTACCAATAAGTAAGGAATTGAGACCAGGAAAAAAATTCGATATTGAAAGGTACTTTAGTAAAGCTGATATAAATAAGTTTATCGCGTCAAAGTACGGCGAAGATGTAAATGCAATTGAACAAAAACTGACTTATCGTTGGAGTACTTCAAGTAAAAAGCATGAGATTAAGTACGAAGATCTTCTTTTTATCCATGAATTTAGTTCTACTAACTATTCGCGAAAACAAATTTTAACCGCTGTTGTAATCCCCTTCTCCAATATTATTATCAATAATTTCTTAGGATTTGGAAACGGTAATAAGTCAGCATTTGAGTATTATCAGTTGATAGAAGATGATGGTTCTTATACTCGCCTAAAAAGCCACATGCCTAGACACAATATCAATACGTTTTTGGCCATCGCCGGACTATCTGAACATTTACAAGCTATGCTTATGGGTCGTATAGATATCACTCAGAATGAGCACTATCAACACGTTGCTATCAAGCATATCAGGAAAGCTACGTCGCTAATCAGCTTAGACAGTATTTCTAATAATGATAGTGAGATTGCGGAACCGTCTGAGTTGAAAATTGATTCAAACAGTCCTGTTAGTTTTATTCGAAATAATGGATTCATCAAAATCAATCCAGAGCACAACCTGGAAACAAACCTTAAAACCAACATTCATACTTTTGATAGTAGAGAAGACATAGCAAAGCACTTGGAAAGCGCAATGTCTGACACATTTTTATCTGATGTAAAAAGTGCGTTTGACGAATTTACCGATAGTTCTAAGAAATTAGAAGCGAAAGAGCTTATAAAACGACATGCAACTCTTCACCCTCTTCCGCTAGGTTCATGCAACAGGAATCTAGCAACGAGTGGCTGCCCTACAAGGTTAAAGTGTCAAAGTGGAGAATACTGCGAAAGTTTTGAACTAACGGGGCGAATTGATGAGCATTCGAAACTCAATGCTTTAAGAGAAAAACTCCAAGAACAATTCAAACAATTTGAATGGTTAGCAGTTGAAGATAATTCTTACACTTCCGCTAGGAATCAAATGAGCAAAAACTGAAGTGGTCAACTAATTCTGGCCACGGATTTATGTTCGCGCTTAAATAATTGTTCGGATCTGTTAGGTGTTAA
>NZ_CANLZC010000196.1 GCF_947495455.1 uncultured Shewanella sp.
TAATGGTTCCTCTATTGTGGTCTCATATTGTGGTCTCACCGACGGGAAAAATCCTGTTTACTTCTGATTTTAGGCAGGCTGGAGGCTATGTTGTTGAGGTGCCTTTACAGCATCATAGTCGTGGCAGCCTTTTCAGCCGCTATCCTTCATTATTTCACACGATTTTATTGCTCTTGTGGGGCGTAGTGTTATGGAAAGGTGTTATGGAAAGGGATGCAAGTATTGGCTATTCGTCGTGAATAATGGTTTCTTTATTGTGGTATCACCGACGGGAAAAATCCTGTTTACTTCTGATTTTAGGCAGTCTGGTGGTTATGTTGTTGAGGTGCCTTTACATCATCATAGCCGTGGCAGTTTTTTCAGCCGTTATCCTTTATTATTTCACACGATTTTATTGTTCATGTGGATCATAGTGTTATGGAAAAGTGTTATGGAAAGGGATGCAAAGTTTAAGGCAAAGATAGGTGACATAATAAGAGACTGAGCTAGTACAACTGAGTCCCTCATTATGTCGGCATATTCGCATTATTGAACCACTATATCTCTTCGACCTCTTCAACTTCTTCAAGAGTAAAGTCGTCACCCTGTAATAGACTTATGCAAGTATTCGCAATTTCTTGAAGAGACGCATTTTCTTCTGCTTGAGAAGAAGTATTGCTCATTTGCTCTATACGCACCATGGCGATTTGCTCACTCAGGTCGAAAGCAGAGGTATCGTTATTCGCTATTTCAAACGTAACAATGCCAATTAAAAAATTGTCATGATAGCGAGTTAATAACTCTAATAGTGAAGGGCTTCTGGCTGTTTCATCTATTAACGTCATGCATAGAGAGGTAATGCCATTGGCTCTTGACTCAATAGTATGGTTATTATTTTCTGTTTCTATTTGTGCGAGGGCATTCGTTGCCATTTCAATGATGCTATCTTCCAAAGAAGAATATCTTGATAAAGTGTTCAGCACGCCACTTCCGATGATCCCTTTAGCTTCTAATGCACGACTATAGACTGATTCCTCGAGGTTATTTTGGGCATTCGATGAGCCTAAATCATTAATTGCAACAATACAATTATCTGATAATTGCGCTAAAGTATCAGCCTCCTCTGGTTCTCGAGCGGTGTAAAAGATGTTGGTTTGTTGAACCGTTGCGATTTGAACAGTAAAATCGGGAATATATTCAGTGACACTCTCCGATACTAACGCATTCATTTTCTCTATAATATTGCCATAATAAGCTGTCAATTCATCTGTCCGTAAGGGTTCTTTCGCAACAGCTTCCAAAAATTTTGAACACATATGAGCAATGCCCTCTGCTTTTGATTCTAGTGTCAGCGTTCCTTTCGCTATCGATTCTATTTGAGCGATAGCCTCAGTTGACATAGTATCAAGTGTAGCTGCAATCTCTGGTTGTCTTGCTACCGATTCTATAACCCCCCCTGCCATCAGTCCAAGAGCTTCTAGTGCGCGGCTATTCACCGTTTGTTGCTCATCGGTCATGTTATCTGATAGGAGCATTGCACTGATACAAGCATCGGCGATTTCTTTGAGAGATCCAGCCACTTCTGGTTGACGAGCGGTGAAAGTGAATTGTGCTTCACGGATCATTGCCGCTTGATAGGTCAAGTCATAAAGAGATTCAGGCTCGCTGATTGATGCTGATGGCGTCATTCTTTGTAATAAACTGTCTTGATAGGTGCTGAGTGTATCTCTTATCTCTGGTTGCCTCGCCACTCCTTCCAATAATGATGAACAGAAAAAAGCAATACCATTTGCTTTTGACTCGAGTGTATAATTTTGAGTTGTTGATTCTATTTGAGCGAGAGCGTCATTCAAAATAGCAACCAATGTCTCTTCTTGCGAAGGATCTCTTGTTAGGGCCAATACAAACCCGCCCGCAACTGTCCCTATGGCCTCAGCGCCGCGGTTAACTGTGATGTTGCTTGTTTCCTCTATTGCATCATTTGAAGGCGCGACTATGCTTATGTCATGCATTTCACTGATACAATTATCTGCAATGTCAGCTAAATTTTCTGCTATTGATGGATCACGAGCCGTACGAGATATTTGTGCATATCGAACGCTGGCCATTGGATTGGTAAGGTCGGGAGTAAATTCAAGCTCACTCGTTGATGTGAGTGAAGTGATTTTTTTCAAAAAATAGTCGTAATAGATTAATAATGGATCGGTTTCTGTTAATGAGGGATCTATCTCGACCTCTTCTAATAATTTTGAACAGAGATGAGCGATACCACTGGCTTTGGTTTCTACTGTATGGCCTAAATCCGGTATGGCTATGTCAGTGAGTGCCTCATTGGCAATAGCAATCAATGTTGTTTCTTGTGAATCATCCCCTGAGAAACGATCCAAAAAAGTTCCTCCGATTTCTCCTATAAGAGCTGCTGCAGGACTCTCTGTCACTGTGACGTTTACCTTTGCTTCAATCCCATCTAGGAAGGCTATTATTGTCACTTCTCCATCAAATAGACCTGTTATTAGCCCTGTGTTGCTGATCTTGGCAAGAGTAATGTCACTACTTTCCCAAAGGATGTTTTCGAGAACATCGGCGCTACTCGCATCACTGTAATTAGCGGTTGCAGTTAATTGAATGGATTCACCGGCAGCGATGATGAGCTCTTGGTGATTCAGTGTGATTGACTCTAGGTTAATTTCGATGACAGTGTCATCAGTACTGGTCGTATTGCTATCATCAGCGTTGTTGCTAGCATTAGTATCAGTGGTACCAGTGGTATTGGTATCATCAGCGCCAGTGGTATTAGTATCATCGGTACCAGTGGTATTGGTATCATCACTCTCAGAGGCAGTGGTATTAGTATCATCAGAGCCAGTGGTATTAGTATCATCGGTACCAGTGGTATTGGTATCATCGGTACCAGTGGTATTGGTATCATCAGCGCCAGTGGTATTAGTATCATCAGAGCCAGTGGTATTAGTATCATCGGTACCAGTGGTATTGGTATCATCAGCGCCAGTGGTATTAGTATCATCAGCGCCAGTGGTATTAGTATCATCGGTACCAGTGGTATTGGTATCATCACTCTCAGAGGCAGTGGTATTAGTATCATCAGAGCCAGTGGTATTAGTATCATCGGTACCAGTGGTATTGGTATCACTGCTGGTGGTATTGGTATCATCGGTACCAGTGGTATTGGTATCACTGCTGGTGGTATTGGTATCACTGCTGGTGGTATTGGTATCACTGCTGGTGGTATTGGTATTACTGCTGGTGGTATTAATATCATCGGTACCAGTGGTATTGGTATCATCAGTGCTGGTGGTATTGCTATCATCGATGCTGCCAGTAATGATATCTGTGCTGCTAGTTGTGGGGGAGGTGTCAATGCTTGTTGAAGTCGTGTTGCTGGAAGTGGAGGTTCCATTAGCATCACTTTCTCCACAACCCATTAATAATATCAATAGGCTCGCAGAAATGAAAAACAGTAAAGCAGGTTTACATTTCATAGATTTAGACATATTTGACTCCTATCTAATAGCTTCGATGCTGAGGGATCCCCACTTTTCTGGCTCATAAACAATGAATACTGATTGTGAAGTGAGCCAAGTTATACAGCACATA
>NZ_CANLZC010000197.1 GCF_947495455.1 uncultured Shewanella sp.
TCGACAGGCAACGAAATAAAACTCGGAAAACCTTGCTATAGCTGTATCTCAAGCAGCTATTTGATCAACAAGGCTAATTATCATTATCAATCAAAGACAGCTTTCTTGCTTCAACTGTTCTATCAAAAATAGCTTTAACATATTGAGGTGTTTTCTTATTCTCTGCAGGGTACAAGCTATGGGCATTCTCAGCAAGTAATCGATAAACAGCAGGATTGGACACTAAGGTCACATAACTAATTGGGGTCATCAAATTACGAAGTTTAAAATTTAAAAACTGTGAAAAGCCAAATAGCACAGCTAACTTTCCCCCTTTAAAGCCTTGCTTAAAGAAAATGCCAGCACAAAAAATAGCATGTTTTCTGTTATTATCATTTTTTATAAAAATAATCGATAAATTGATAAAACCAACCAATTCTTGTATTTCATTATAAAATAAACAAAGCTGAACCCCCTCATAATCAAAAAATGCTTTTTCAAACCCCTCCTTATTTAGCGTTAAAGATGAACTTTTATAAAGATCAAAAGCATTATCAATCATTTCCTGTTTCGAGTTAAAGGAGAGTGATTGAAAAGATAAAGTCTTCACTTTTGAAAGTTCTTTTGATTTATGCCTAAAGCGAAAAAAAGGTACACTTATTTTAAACAGCATGGTGTAAATCCTTATACTAGGTATAATAAATTATTATGGCGAATATTTTCGAATTTGAATCATTCGAATTATTTTATACCACTGAAGTTTAAAGAATGTCAACTCTACCTCCTGGCAATAAAAAACAATTGCCAATACTGTTATTATGACATATTCGACAATTAAAGAATAATAATTAATTCAATTTCAAACTAACTTATACCACTTAAGTAGACTTTAAAAATAAAAAATTAGTTAAAATTAATTCCATCACATTTTAATTTAGCATTGCTTTAACTAAGAGATTTTTTAAGACGACAAACTTTTCGACTCGCTTGGCATCGCCCCCCAAAAAGCTTGATACCTTCATCACGCATCGCTTGTGCTTGCCCACTCAAGTAGGCCTGTAAATCTGCTTCTGACGCTAAGTGATAAATAACAGTATACCTTTTATTCCCTTCCTCTTTATCGGTAAGATCTTCATATAAATCAACTTTCAAAAAACCATTAAATGACATCATTTTCTCCATATGGGGCGTTAACCATTCCAAGTACTCTTTTGCGATATCATTTTCTATTTTAAGTTCAACCTGATAAATAACCATACGTACACCTTTATATCCATAGTATAACTGTAAAACATTATCACTTATAGTAAAGTTCTAAATGAAAATCAACATACTCTATCCTCTTATGCATCAATGTCACTTACTTCTTCAACAGAATAAATCTCACCATAAATTAAGCATAGTCATTATATTTATAATGCGAAAATAAAATAATATGAAAAGTTAATGCTTTTACGTCCATTTTTCACCATGTACAACTACACTTTAAAAACAATACTTTCAACAAATAATAAATTAACTAAAAATTTATTATACTCATAGTCATACTAAAAAGGATTGAGCTAAGCATAAACCACTTACTATTTCACTTAATATTTTAATTAATAGTTATATTATATTTAATCTTGAAAGTGATAAAGCATGACAACTCACTTTCTGATGTTGATTTAAGGATGATATAAAATGAAAAGCATATTCTATATACTCACAACCTTCTTATTCTATTCACACTCACTCATCGCCTCGACTTATCAAGGTAAACTGGATATTCTCGTTGAAGATGATTTTATTCATCATCATTCTGTGACAAAATATTTTATTAATATGAATGATAAATCATTCCCGATTAATTTCCCCTCAAATATGGATCTATCCTCTTTAAAAAGAGGTGATGATATTATTATTAACACGAGCGAAAATCAGCTTCTTGATTCATTAGAACCTATTCAAGTACAGTCATTTAAACAACTTGCCACACATAAACTCAATAATACTATATTTAGTGAAAAAAACGTTCTCACTCTACTCATTGACTTTTCCGATAAAAAAGCCACTGATACCACCTCGATTTCCGCCGTTGAGAATATGATGTATTTAGATGAAAAGTCGATGAACAATGTCTATTTATCTAGCAGCTTTAACCAGTTGTTTTTTATCAGCGACACAGACAAAGATAATAAAGCTGATATTCATACCGTTAACTTAAACTATGCCGTTAATGATACTTGTGATGCATATCAATGGCGAGATGATGCTAAAGCTGCTACCTCACAAGATGGTGTCAATATTAGCGACTATCAATATTTTGTTTTAGTCTTGCCCAATAATGTCAATTGTGGATGGGGAGGGCTAGGTAACTTAGGCTGTAATGGAAATTGCACATCATGGATAAAATGGAATGCAACAATCGTATATGCACATGAACTCGGCCATAATTTGGGAATGCATCATGCATCCACAGATTTAGATAACGACGGCAATCTAGAATCCGAGTATGGGGATCATTCCGGTGTGATGGGCAATAATAGCCAAGTCAGACAAATCAATGCACCACATAGGTACCAACTTGGCATATATGAACAATTTCCCGACCAATTTCTTACCGCTCCAACCAATGGTAATTACCACTTATCATCTATTGAGTTGGATCCCAGTGAGCACAACCTCGATCACCAAGTAATAAGACTTTCAAAATCGAGCCCTGATAATCATTACTATATATCTTTAAGAAACGACATTGGTGTATTTGGTATGCATGATACTTATAGTGATAAAGTCAATATTCATCACTATGCTGAAGGGTACAATCGTACTCATTTTATTACAGCTTTAACTGAGGGGGAAACCTTTACCGATACTGAAAATAATATTGATATAGAAGTCATTGATATTAATACAAACAATGCAACGATCAACATCAATATGGCACCATCATTACGTCCAGAAGATCTAGTGGGCTATTTTGAGCGAACACCCGTTACCAACTCTTGGCATCAAGTGAATGTGACATATGATGAAAGCAGTAATTTGTTACAATGGACAAATGCAGCGGATCGCAGCTGGGAACTGTTTATTGACAAAATGCAACTATCAGCTCCCAACAGCCCCTATGGCCAACAATATATTCAAGTCGACACTCAAACTAACACACCAAATATTACCGCATTATGGTTTCTTGGTGAACGCTATGAACGTGTGTATCACAATGAACAATTCACTGGTCATTTTAACAGACTCCCTGTTGAAAATGCCTGGCATGATGTCTCTATTTTTACTGATGACAATCAACAATTATGGTGGCAAAACAGTGCGGGAATAAAATGGGAGCTAATAACTGAAGGAACGCGATTATACACCTTAGATAGCTCTCCTTATGGTTACCGAGAGTTAACACCTGACTTTGATGAAACCAATGAAAAAATCTTAGGCCTTTGGTTTAAAAATGAGTTTTATCAAAAAATGCCAACCCAAGACTAATACCAATTCTATTATATAGATGATCTATTCAGAGCTTCTCAGGCTTTTCAATTCAAGGCGCATTTATGCTGTAATGGTGCTCCCTTTCAAATGAATGCAACGC
>NZ_CANLZC010000198.1 GCF_947495455.1 uncultured Shewanella sp.
CAGCTAAAGCCTGGGTCTCACATTACCCGAAACTGGGAATAATTTGTAATTATGTGGGTTTATTATCCATACAAGTTACTTAAAAGGACGCAAAACGCTTGGCTTGCGCTCCTTCGTCGCCAATTTTAGCCAAGCATTTATGCGCCCATTAGTAAGGCGTTAACTAAAAATATTTATGAGCATCGAAGAACTATCAAAAGAGCTATATGAAGACCTTAATGGCAAAATTACTGCCATTGATTACACCGATGAGCTCATTATTTATTTCCAATGTGATGACTGGAAAGATTATGACGTGACAAGGAAGTATAAAAAAAGATTAACTCGGACACCCACGATTATTTCCATGAAGCCAAAGAAACCTCGCCAAGGCTAAAATGTGTTGACCACTTCAGTTGAACCATAGCGCTCATCAAAAGTGATGCTGCGGAGTTGCATAGTTTAGATGTCATTTGTTGTTTGATATTTGCATAATTTCTGTTCGTTTAATCGGAATAATACATTTACAACAATGAGTTATAAATGTATTCTAGCTTAATGATTTGTTTTAAAAAAAGAGTAAGCAGTTTGGAAGATTATCCTGCTGTTGTTGAATAAGCGGTTAGGCATCAAAGGATAGAGATGAGCACTCTGAATATAAGCGTTCTAAATAAGGAAGATTGGCCAACTTATAGAGCATTACGACTCTTATCTCTACAAGACTCCCCTGATTCATTTGGTAGTACTTATGGTTCTGAAATTAAGTTTTCCAATGAAGAATGGCTTTCTCGTCTTGATCCTGATAATCAGGCTAAATATGCACTGCCATTAATTGCTGAGTTAAATGGCGTTGCAGTCGGTCTAGCTTTTGGGGTACTTCACCGCCCATTCGATAAAACGGCCCATATATATCAAATGTGGGTGTCTCCCAGTGTGCGCGGTCAGGGTGTAGGCAGTTTACTGCTTAACAAAATCATCGTATGGGCAAAAGACTGTGATGTAGATTACCTTTGTTTAGCTGTTACCACTGTCAATTTAGGTGCGATTCACCTCTATAAAACGACTGGGTTTGAGTCTTATGGCTCATTAGAAAAGCTTCGAGAAACCTCAGCGTTGGCTGTTCAACCAATGAGATTGAAATTGTGAAGTCAATGCTGTCACACACGTTTTACCTAGCCTGTTACTTGGCATAAACGCTATAAGGAATTAGCCATGAGGAAAGTTGTTACATTATCCATTTTTAGCCTGTTTTTAGGGGCATGTGTTTCAAATGATGCTGTAGAAGTCGTGGCTGAATCGCCAATACAGTATATAGACTTAACGTCAAAGGACTATAAGGAACGCGTTAAGGAATATTGGGTGTTGGACAAGAACCAAGCGCCTAGATACCCCATTAGTGCTGCGAGAAAAAGGGTGTCTGGCTGTGTTGATGTTATCGTCGGTATTAAAAAAGATGGGAGAATGGGTGAGTATAAAGTCATGAAATCATACCCTGAAGGGATATTTGATCAATATGCTACTGCAGCATTAAAGCATTGGAAATGGTCAGCGACACAAGATAATAGTGATAGCGCACCTGTTTTGACCAGCATTCAGTTAGATTTTATGGTTGATGGGGCTAAAAATAAGAGTGAAGCAGAGACGCTGTGCGGCTTTACTCATATTTAGCACTTTGAAGACAGAATTTTGTCTTCAAAGTGCGGGTACAAAAGGCATTTAATGAGAGCATGAGAATACTGCTATTTGCACTTATATTCATGCTCATATCTCATTGTGGCTCATTATGGCTAGGGTTTATTATCAAGGCTCATTGTCGAGATGGCCTAACATGTACACAGATTGATGTTAATTGCTAGTGCAGGTCGCATTGGAGAAGAAGTATTTTACTTCGTAATCTTGACAAGTGTCGTTTTCGCAACGAAATTGGTAATCCTGTGGGTTACCTTCGTCATCTTCCAGTATACCTAGGGTTAAGCTGTCTTGGGTTAAGGTATAATTGAGTTTGTTGTCACTGGTTCTTGCCACAAATCCTTTAATGTCGTCAACACTACAGCTGGTAGCAATATTGCCAGTGCTTTGTTGTGCAACAAAGCTTTCATCTTCAGTTTCTGAACTCCCATTGGTTATGTTTAACCAGTCGGTGGCATAGTACCCAGGATCAACAAGTTGATTGGATAGGTTGTAAGTGCCTAATCCATACAGTTCGCTACTTGAGGCGTAACCATGAAAAGCAAATATTTGCTGATCAGACGTTGAAGAATAAGTTTTGCAATCACCTTGTGAACTTCCAGCCTCAATGCTTGTGCCTGTATTTGATTTCATTTGCAAATAATAAACACTGCCATTGGAGTAGGTTTCATCGTCAGTACAAATCTTTATCTCTGTAAGGTAATCGCCATTACTGGGATCCATACTGAGTTCATCGCTCCAGTCACTGTCATCTCCGCCATATTCTACACACAGTTCATCTTGATTTACTGTTAATTGACTTATTGGCTGACTGAAACTATAACAAGCCTTAATGCCTCTCACACGGCTTGAACTCGCATTAATTTTGACTGAACTTAAGTTCATAGTGCCACTGCCTAATAATTTACGCTTAAGTAAATCAATGCCATCAAAACTGCTACCATCACTCCCCCCTACCGCGCTGTTTTTGTTATAGCCAGTATCGAGATAAGAGGCTTGGTTTGCCAGCCAAAAGCCATCCACAGCTTGATAATAATTGACCCAAGTTGATGATGTGATTTCAGCATTACTTCGAGCAGTGATTAAGGCTGCATTTTCGCGAGCGTTATACGGCATGGCAAACTGATAACCTTGAGCTTCACAGGCGTTAAAACCATCGCTCCATTGACTCGATGTTGTCGTGAAATGCCAATCTCTGTTTTCGTCAACGCAAGCAAAAGTGGCACTGGTAGAGCAGGATTGATCAACCAATTCATCACTTGAATTTAATAAAGCGCAGGTATCAGTATCGCTGCTGGGTGAACTACTATTCCATGACCAAACATAATCTTCTATTTGAGGAGCCTTAGAGGCTGAAATTGTGGTGGCATTGGCCTCAACTAACGCCAATTCAAGGAAGTTATAGCCGGCTTCTGCTTTTTCTAACACAGTATCACCATAGATAGAAATATCGTCTTTATCATATTCAGTGGTTGAATCTAGCGCGACACTCAAATTGCCATTTTCATAATGGGTTTCAATACTCTCATTACCTTCGCTGTCTGCTGTTAATAAACTTGAATTTTGTGCCAGTGGTTGATTAGGATACATCTCACCAGATGCATAAATCATATCGACACCTATCCATACATTACGACGGTATTTACTGGTATGGCTGGCATCATGATAATCACAGAGGTTAATACCATCGCCTTCTTCTTGTGAATAGTCTCTAGGGATCTGAGTAAATAACCTCAGATCGGTTTAACGCATTACTGTCATCGCGTTGAATTCGGCTGATGTTATATTAAGTTGTGGCTT
>NZ_CANLZC010000199.1 GCF_947495455.1 uncultured Shewanella sp.
TAACTTGGCTCACTTCACAATCAGTATTCATTGTTTATGAGCCAGAAAAGTGGGGATCCCTCAGTCACGGGTATATATCTGTGCCAATTCACTGCGACTGGCAATATTCAACTTTCGGTATATTTTATAAAGGTGGTTTGACACAGTCGATGGCGCCACTCCCATTTTTTTTGCCGCCTCTTTAAAGGATAAGCCTTTCGTCACCCAATTAACGACTTCTTGCTCACGGGGACTGAGAAGATCCATAGGACGTGTTTCCCACAAAGCAATACAATACAGATCCCCAAAAGCCTCAGATGTCATCTGTAGGCCTTGCTCCAATTCAATCTGTTTATGGATCTCAAACGGCAAATGTGTCGATGCTTTTTCAGGGTAATATTGCTTTAATAATGCGATAAAGCGGGGTTCTGCCTCAAAAAAAAAGCCATATTTATCACAAATCGCTAAAGCCTCTTGTCCATGACGTTTTGTTCGCTGTGACAAATGTAAAAAGTAATAATGAGAAGCGCCACTCACAAGATGAAAACCTAATCGATCTAAATGCTGCCTGTCTATCAGGCTAAAAGGATTATTTTTTTCAAAACGGTAAAGACTAATGAGATTCATTATGCCTGTTGAAGGCTCAGGGATTAACACGCCAATAATACGCTCCACGCCGTACCGAGAGAAACACTCTCGATATACGGAACTGGCATAAAAATGCTCATCATCTAACACAGAATCCATATCAATGGTCACTGAAACTTGTTGTTTTAATGCATCGAAAAACGGATTAATGTGTCTTGTTTGGGCTAATGTTTGAGGATAGCTTTCCTCCACGCCCAATACATCAACACTATGAAAATCAACAGAATCGAGTCTACCACAGCCCCATAGCGCACCATCAAAGTCGATTGCTTGAGTCAACTGAGCCAACGCACGTCGACGATAACCTCCACCTCCTTTCGCCGCGAGTCGGTATAAATCTGCTATACAAAGATCGATAGTACTCATTTAACTCATCTATAGGTTATTTTTACTATTTTGATTCTATTCTATACGAGCAATACTCACACTCACTATTTCAATCTGTAAGGGTGTTTTCATGGATGTTAATTTAAACCTCAATCCCAACTTGCTGCAAAATGAAGAGAAATTCAACAATGATTTCTTTAAACGCTTCCAGTTACGACATGCCGAGAAACCACTCCAGCTGGATGAAAAAGTGGAAAAAAACTATCAATTTCCGACGTTTTACGCCGATGCTAGCTGCGCAATTGCCATTTTTCATTGTGATTATGCAGCAGCTAAAGCCATGATGCCAGATCCAAGCATGGTACCTGTAAAAATGATGAAGGGACGCTCATTGGTGATCTTTTCATGCTATGAGTACCGTCATGTCATGAATGTCGCCCCCTATAATGAAATCGCTATGACCATTCCGGTTGTCAGTGACGGAGCGATGAATATTCCTATATTGACTATGCTTAGAGGCGATAAATCGAAACATTTCGGCTATTACGTCTTTCACATGCCCGTCACTTCACTTGAAAATCGACTCAGAGGGCGGAAAATTTGGGGACTGCCTAAAGAAGTCGAACATATTAACATCACCAAAAATGATCAAAAGACAAAGATAGAAGCTGCTATTGATGGACAAGCCCCTTATCTCACTTTATCGATTCCCACTCAAGGCCAAGCTCAATCTTTTGATGTGAAATCTAACTTGCTCTCTGTTTTAAAATCTCAACGCCTTAAAAGTACAACGCAATTTAAAGGCACCTTTAATATTAATAAAAATATGAAGACCTTATTCCAAACGTCCAGTACGAATAATGGCTTGAGTCTTCAACTTGGTGATGGACCCATTGCCGATAGATTAAGAGCATTAAAAATAGAGCAAGAGGCTTTTCAATATCGTCACACAGATACCATGAATGCCTGTTTTGATTTGCCCCACGAAATAAGGAACTGTTAACTATGTCAAAACATTACCTTATTTTTGGAGCAGGAGCCATAGGTACAAGTATGGCCACTTGGCTGACTCATGGACAAATGAAAGTGAGTATATTTGATAAACAAGCCGTTAGCGAACATATCAATCAACACGGTCTCGATATTTATCATGGTGATAAGCCCAACATACGTCATCAATGTCAAGTTCAAGCTTATTGGCAACTCGCAGACGTTCCGAAACCCGATGTCATTGTGCTTTGCGTTAAAAACTACAGCTTAGACAGCGTCAGTCAACTGTTATCCACACATTTTGGCTCTGATGTACTGATTGTCGCATTGCAAAATGGCATAGAAAATCAAACGATTTTACCTCAATACTTCAATAAAGTGATTTACGGAGTATTGTGTTTTAATGCTTGGGTTGATGGTTTTGGCGTAGTCGGTTATCAAAAAAAAGGCCCTATCGCACTGGGACACAATGGCGGTGTCACGGATGAAGAGATTAAACGAGTAACTCAGGATTTTAATAAAGGCGTCGAAAGCCTTGTCTATCCAAATCTTGCTGATGCCGCACATTGTAAAATTGTCATCAACTTAGCCAACTCCTTGACGACACTCGTGGCTTTACATCAAAACGATCAATCTAAAAGTAAGAAATTTCAAAAGCTATTAACCCGCATGACTTATGAAGGGGTAAAAGTAATGAAAGCCGCTGGATTTAAAGAAAGTCAATTGGGCGGCATGCCCAGCTGGAGACTCATCACTGCAGCTGGCCTATTACCCGCCTTTTTGACGCGTAAAGCCTATTTAAAAAATCTCAAAAAGCTCGTGATTTCCAGTATGGCTCAAGATATCATCATCAATGGCAACAGTGCATCAGAATTGGAAACCATTAATGGTTATGTCATCCAACTCGCGAAACAATATCATGTGGATATTCCCGTTAATCAAGCTATTTATTCCCTCTGTCAAGACGCCTTTAACCGGCAACCTTTTACGCCTATTTCAGTGGACACCATTTGGGAAAAAGTGGCCTTATAACGACTCTAACAACTCAATCGAGTCAGCCAACAAAAAAGGTAGTGCTGTAATACCAACTCTACTATATAAGTGATCTTTCAGCGGGAATTCAACATGCTGTAGGCAAGGCAGATGATTGAAGCTAATAGTGATTCTATAT
>NZ_CANLZC010000200.1 GCF_947495455.1 uncultured Shewanella sp.
TTATATGAAGAACCATCTTATTTATCGCAATGTCTTCGGGATTATTTAGAATAAAAATATGAGGGGATCTTTAAGATAATGAGTATATTTTTGAATGTCGTCAGCCAAGGTTAAACTAACCTTGGCTTTACTGTTAGATTAATGAGCGAAATATCATTAAGTTTTTGCTGCTAGAATGTTTGCTGTCATTATTTCGGGTGCCATCGCCAATAATTCATCGGCTTGTGATAGCAGTGCGTCTGCAATTTTACCATTAAGGTGAACTTGACGACCTTGTTCATTGGCAAAGGTGTCGAAAATGGCAAATCGGGTATCACTGATCTGCACAGCATACCAGCTGATGGTTTGTTCTTCTTCATTGGCAAGAGCTAATGCGCTGGTTAATAACGCTTTGACTTGCTCTATTTTTTCTGGTTTTGCTTCAATTTTAGCGAGGATAGCTAATGATGGTGTGTTCATTTTTATGTCCTATTGTCAGTAATGAGAGTTGGTGTATTTGAGTGTGTATAATAAAGCGACTGGAAGGTTGACAATGAGTGGCGAAAAAGACAATGATCATATAATTTCAGCCAATAGTAAGTTTGTATGATACGTATTGTTATCGCGGCACTCCCCCAAGCATTACCATCGGCGTTAATGGGGATCCAAGATCTGTTCAGTTTAGCGGGATTAAGACTATCCAAGAGACAAACTGCTGTTTATACCGATGATGATTTGATGTGGTTCCCCGATATTGTCATTGCGAGTGTTGATGGAGAAGCCATTACTGATGGTCAAGGGCGTACTTATCCAGTTGAAGAGTCGTTTAGCGAGATAACTCAATGTGATGCTGTGATTATTCCAGGCTTCGTACCCGATCAATTTTCAGTGCCTCCTTCGCCATTATTAGACAAGACTTCTCGGGATTGGTTAAGGCTGCAGTATCGACAAGGCGCAATTATTGCTGGCTCTTGCAGTGGCGTATTGGCTATCGGTGAAGCTGGCTTGCTCGATCATCGTCGATGTACAACGACTTGGTGGTTGCACGATGAGCTTAAATCACGCAATCGTTTGGCATGTTCTTTGTGGGCCAGTGAGTTATTAGTTGATGAAAATATTGTGTCTGCTGGTGGGCCCTTCTCTTGGATTGATGTCACTCTGCAAGTGGTGAAAATGCTGGCAGGCGATAAAATAGCACAAAAAATGGCTGATTTTGCTATTGTGGATACTCAGCCAAAATCTCAGTATTTTAGTATCCCTCTTGGATATAAAATAACTAAACCTGCTTTTGTGTCACTTGCTGAGCAATATATTCGCCAAGGTTATGGCTCTAATATGGCGCCTAAGCGCTTGGCCGTTTTAATGTCAGTTTCTGAGCGCACTTTACATAGAAAAATTAAACAGTTAACGGGAATGTCTCCTAAACATTTTATTGACAAAGTGCGCATGGAATATGCTTGTACCTTATTAGCAAACAATAATAAAACCATTAGCACGATCGCGTTAGAATTGGGGTATTCTGATGATGTTGTTTTTAGGCGGGTTTTCAAACTGGCGATGGGTATGACGCCAAGCCAGTATAAACAACAATGTTAACAAAGAAAATACAGCCCCGTTTAATGACGATATCCTTGTCAGTGTCAATGCGATTTTAATATTTGTTTAAAATATGGCTGTAATTGCTTAAGCCATATCGCGTAGCCTTTAGGCGTTAAGTGCAGTTGATCATGCATGATATCCAGAGGAATTGCGCCTTGGTGGTCTAAAAAAATGGGATTGATATCGATATATTCCATCAGGCTGTTCGCTGCTAATTTGAAATATAATCTACTGGCTTGAGTAGTGATTTGACGTTCAATGGAGTCCTTTGCTCCACGAGGGAAAAGTCGATATACAATGATCTGAGTGTCAGGCAGTTTGCGTTGAATTTGATGAGTCAAATATTGCACTCCTTCTGCGATTTCTTGGGCAGTATTGTTAAATACATTATTGGTGCCAATATTGAGCAGTAATAATCTTGGCGTAATTCTGTCTAATTGACCATTTAGGACTCGCCAGAGTACATGTTGAATTTTATCCCCAGCAAAACCAAGATTTTGAATGATAAGCTTTTTTGACCAAGGTTGTAATACTTTGTGTCCTGCCTGTTCCCATTGTTGCATGATGGAGTCTCCCATCAAAATGACATCGGGATTGATATTATTCTGCTGATGATGGTTTAAAATACCGTGATGCCTTTTGGCCCAGCGTGAACTATTGAGCTTATTCTGGGCAAAGGTTGTGGTGTTAGTATAGGGGAGCATGGGGATTGTATTTTGAAGAGGCAGTAAAAATAGATTAACTGTGTTCTTGATGTGATGCAAATCATAGTGAATAGGTATACGTCTCTTACTTCTTGAATCGCACAGAATGATTTATTTTTTACCCTTTACCCAATAAAGGCAGATCACCAATATAAGTTAGGACAGGCATAACTATTATTGTCTTATATTTATATTAGTGTCTTATATTCAAAAGTATGATTTATTACTTAAAATAAGGTGGTTAATATGCGCTGTTTTGACAAGGATCTGTTATGCAGCGGTTTAGACTTATCAACATCGATATTGAACTTAAATCAAAAAAGTCATTGGCTCCTCTAATCGCGTTTTGGGACGAGGATGTATGTGTATTGCGCGATGATTTTGATGGTGAAGAGCATCACTTGTCTTTTGAAGTGAGTGCTTATTACGAATATATTGAGGGAGAGTTTGCCGCTGAGCAGTTCATTATCGACGAAGTTTATAGGCTAGTGTCAATTTTATCGGTTAAAAATAGAGCACTCTGGGATAATTGTACCGCTAAAGTGCTGGATTTTGGTTATGAGCAGCACTTGGACTTAATGGCGTTAAACAGCCTGCCAGATAATGCCGTTAAAGTTGATAACGGTATAACTTATAATCAGTCTATAGGGCTTTATGGTATGAGATTGCCGAATCAAATATTATCTATACTCACGTCACTGGATGTTGATTTATTTTTTACCTTTTACCCTATACATGGTATAGCTAAATGAACATAAAATGACATACTCAGCTGGAATGAAAAGTGATTTAGGCTAGGCGAATTGTTGAAAGCATAGTGATTCTACGATA
>NZ_CANLZC010000201.1 GCF_947495455.1 uncultured Shewanella sp.
AGAGATAGGACTCGGATTTTGACGCATTTAAACGATCAGTCAACCGATCAATAAATCGTTAAATGATCGGCATTACCACTTTTAGGGATGTTATTTTCAAATTTGTTTGTCTAAAAGACTAATTAGCGAACCTTAACACAATTAGTGTTGTTTTTAATCTATTGTTTTATATAAATTAAAGTTATTTTATGTTTTTTTATTACCAAAATAAACACAATGAAGACTTTTTTCAAAAAATACTTGTAATAAAATTACAGGTAATCTATAATGCTTTTCATCGGTTAGTCACTGGCTAGTCGTTACAGTCTATCTAGGAAGGATAATTCTCCATGGAATCGAGCGACAGGTTGACTCTACACTTAGATGCTGACTTTTATCAGTTTATTTAACTAAGCATTGTAAGAGTAATTTAATTACAACTTTGTTAGGAGTACGGAAATGGCTTATTCACAAATGAACACAGTTTATTGGAAAAATATTTGGTTTGACGCCAATGTTTTGCGAGGCGGAATTTACGCCATGTCATTTAAAGGTTAACCCTCTTTAAATGTGATTTTTGTTTTATCCATCAACCTTTAAGCACCTATTTGGTGCCACTAGACTCAAGTGTTAGACCATAACATGGCTTAGCATAGATTAACGCTTTTGAGCGGTAACCTGATTTCCTTTTGGATGACTTGAATATGTCTGACCTGCTCATTGAGCAGGTTTTTTTTTGGGTTTTTTAAATATGAATAAGTCAAGGTGATCACAATAACACTGAATACCAAAACATTCTGCCGATGAGTTGAATATAGACTTGACTTGCTCATTGAGCAGGCCTAGTGAGTTGATAATAGAGTCCTAGGTCGCTTTTTGTATTTTTTATAAAATATGAATAAGTCAAGGTGATCACAATAACACTGAATACCAAAACACTCTGCCGATGAGATGAATATAGACTTGACTTGCTCAATGAGCAAGCCTGGTGAGTTGATAATAGAGTCCTAGATAGCTTTTTGTATTTTTTATAAAATATGAATAAGTCAAGGTGATCACAATAACACTGAATACCAAAACACTCTACCGATGAGATGAATAGAGACTTGACTTGCTCATTGAGCAGGCCTAGTACCGCATCTTACAACTACTAACCCTATGATGTTGATTTGTATATCATAGGGATACTGGTATGATATCCCCATAAAAAGAACATAACACAAAGTCGAATTTTACCTATGCCTTGGGTTTCTCCATCGCTTCACTTACGTGAACAATCAAAAGCCATTTTAACTGATATCGTTAAATCCCGTACAGCGCGCAGTGATCATCGCCAGCGGGCGCAGCTTATTTTATCCTTTTCTGAAGGACTATCGAATATTAAGGCTGGAAAAGCTGTCGAGTTACAGCCAAAACAAGCGGGAAAATGGCGACATCGTTGGTTATCAAATGAAGCAAAATTACTTGAAGTCGAGCTCAGTGAACATGCTAGCCCAAAGCGGCTAAAAGACACCATTGAGCAGATTTTGAGTGATTTGCCTCGAAGTGGTGCACCCTCGACATTTAGCGCACTACAGGTTGCGCAGATTTTAGCGGTGGCTTGTGAAGAGCCTCAGGATAGCGGTGTGCCTTTGAGCCATTGGTCATTGTCAACCTTGAAAACAGAAGTCATTCGTCGTCAGATTGTAACAAGTATTTCAACCAGCACGCTGCACGTTTTTTTAAAATCAAGGGGCATTAAAACCGCATAAAGTGGAACAATGGCTGCATACTCAGCAGACCCAGGCTGGGTTTAGCGACAAGGTGGATGAAATATGTACCCTTTATCGTGATTCCAGTCAATTAAGAGCTAACGATATTCATGTCATTAGTGTGGATGAGAAAACCGGGATCCAAGCGTTAGAATATCGTGCTGTCACGCCGCTAAAACCGACACAGATCCAACGTCAGGATAGTGAATATACCCGTCATGGTACCCAATGCCTGATTGCCAATATTGAGGTCGCGACAGGTAAAGTCATTTATCCAACGGTCGGCGACACCTCTGATTTAGGGTGCAAAGGTAAAGCGGGCATATTAAAAAACATGGACAGTCGAATGGCGTTTTTAGCCAGTAAGACACATCGAATTCGGTTCGTCTACACGCCCAAACACGCTTCCTGGTTAAATCAAATCGAATGCTGGTTTAGTATTATCTCAAGGCAATTGCTTAAACGATTATCGGTCGCCAGTAAGGACGCATTAAATAACCTTATCCATAGTTATATTGATTACTATAACCAAACCACAGCAAATCCGTTTAAATGGATGTATACGAGAAAAACTTCATGTGCCGTCTAATTATCGAATTAACCACTAGTGAGTTGATACTAGAGAGTTCTAGGTAGTTGTTTTATTAATTCTTTATAAAATATGAATAAGTCAAGGTGATCACAATAACACTGAATACCAAAACACTCTGCCGATGAGATGAATATAGACTTGACTTGCTCAATGAGCAAGCCTGATGAGTCAACACTAGAGTCCTAGGTCGCTTTTTGTATTTTTTATAAAATATGAATAAGTCAAGGTGATCACAATAACACTGAATACCAAAACACTCTACCGATGAGATGAATAGAGACTTGACTTGCTCATTGAGCAAGCCTGGTGAGTTGATAATAGAGTCTTAGGTAGCTTTTTGTATTTTTTATAAAATATGAATAAGTCAAGGTGATCACAATAACACTGAATACCAAAACACTCTACCGATGAGATGAATAGAGACTTGACTTGCTCAATGAGCAAGCCTGATGAGTTGATAATAGAGTCTTAGGTAGCTTTTTGTATTTTTTATAAAATATGAATAAGTCAAGGTGATCACAATAACACTGAATACCAAAACACTCTACCGAT
>NZ_CANLZC010000202.1 GCF_947495455.1 uncultured Shewanella sp.
TATATGAAGAACCATCTTATTTATCGCAATGTCTTCGGGATTATTTAGAATAAAAATATGAGGGGATCTTTAAGGTCGCAGCCCCAATGAGCATCATCAAATCGTATTAAACCCCGTTGCGGGTCAGCGTGAGATGAAAAGCCCCGTCGATCATATCTCTTTTAGAGTGTTTTCAATATCAGAGCTGCGTTCATTTTTTCATTCATTGATATCGGTTTTGGATAAACAGGTTCAAACGGTGTCCCATGGCAGTACTTGGTCCATTTATTTTCGCGATCCTGAACAGAATCGGTTTGAAATTTTTACTGACACTCCTTGGCATGTAGATCAGCCTTGTAAATTTGATGTTGACTTGGATTTACCCGATGAAAAACTCATGGCCTTTACCCATCAGAAAATACAACAGATGTCAGGTTTTACGCACGCCACTCAGTGGCAAGCGTCTCATAAAGCGGAATTCATTAATAGCCATCATTAATAGCATTTTTATGGCTGGCTGTAGGTTTTCGGTTTTATGGGATGGAGCAAAAAACAGCCTGCTAACTGGTTTAAAACAAAAGGCCATGTTTTTGTTCGAAATAATCAATAAAATCATATAAGATACAGCGGATTATAGATGTGAAGTAATACACTTTTGCATCAATATACAGGACAAAATAATAATGGAATATTTATGGATTTTATCAATCAGTATCAGCAACAAGGACTAACTAAACCTATTAGCATTAAACCCACTCTAAAAATGCATGCATTATTATGGGGAGGAGGGGCATTTCTTTTAGCAGGGTGTGGTGTCGCATTATTGAGTGAAGAGCTTAAAACGCAATTAATCGGATTAGGGGGGGGGCTCTTTTTTGGATTTGCGATTATTATCTGTGTCAGTGCATTACTTAGAAGTCATTCGAGAGGATTAGTCGAGTTTTCACAAGATGGCTTATGGCTTTCTACGCTAGGGGTGACTTTACCTTGGCATTCACTGGGTCCAGCTTGGGTGAATGTGACTAAACATGATGGGGGGAAAACGAAAGATGTTGTGTTTATTGTTAAAGACATCGACCGTTATATAACCAACTTAAGTTTTATTCCACGTATTCACTTAAGGCTCTTGAAACGGACGCTGGATATAGGTAAAGGTGGGTCAATCGATTTAGGATTAGAGGCTTTATTTCATTTTTTAGATGAAAAAAGTGCCTTTAAAAAATTAACTCATCAACTTGAATATGCTCGTGACCAAGCGCAGTCGAATCCATCGGTGATACTATTGAATATTCCAGTTCCTTTTCGACTTGGTATTAATCCTCAGTCATTGGTTGCAATCATCAATGTAGAAGTATCAAAACAAACGATGGATATTGATTAAGCTAACACCGCAGGATTGAGAACTTAGCATTATTCCTGAGGCAGACTCTTTGAAGAACCCAGACGTCATTTGTTCGTTAAGCTGTCAATTGACGACGGGGATCTTCTATAAAAAAAAGAATAACAAAGACATATATGGAGGATCTCGTTGAGTCAAGCTTGTTTTCGCTTTCAGAAAGCCAAAGACAGAAAGCCAAAGACACCTAGTCAAGATTTTAATAGGCTTTGGCTATTTAAGCCTTGCCAATTCAGATGGCAGAAAATAAGCTAAAGATTCAAACACAAAGGGAACGTGATCTGGATCAAGCTTAAGAGGGGATGGATTTGTTAGGATCCGCGGCCTTTCTTTTTGTTGTTAGCGAGCGGATCTGATTTTGAAACCTCAATTTATTGCGACTGAAGCCTTGTTACCCCCTGTTATGGCACAAAAGCTGGAGGAGGTCGGTGTGACTAAGGTAAATCGAGTGGGATTAACCACTTTTTTACTTGCTGTGACTGGAGGCATGTTCATTGCCCTTGCTTTTGTGTTTTATACGACTGTGATGATTGGCGCCGAGGCACTGCCTTTTGGATTAACTAAACTGGCAGGGGGATTGGTTTTTTCTTTAGGCTTAGTCTTAGTCATCATTTGTGGGGGAGAGTTATTTACCTCTTCGGTGTTATGTGCTGTCGCCAAGGCCAGTAACAGGATCAGCTGGCGACAACTCTGGTGTAATTGGACCCTTGTGTATCTGGGAAATATGTTAGGCGCCTTGACATTGGTTGTGTTGATTTGGCTGGCAAAACTGCATTGGACCGCAGAAGGAAGTTGGGGCATTAATGCGATGAAAATCGCGCAGCATAAATTGAGTTATGGTTTTTTTCAAGCCATGACACTGGGGCTTTTATGTAACTTAATGGTGTGTCTGGCGGTATGGATGACGTTTTCCTGTCGCTCTGTGTCTGATAAAATTGCGGTGCTTTTGTTACCTATTTCCATGTTTGTTGCCTGTGGTTTTGAACACAGCATTGCTAATTTGTTTATGATCCCTATGGGTATAATGATCCAGCACTTTGCTTCGGACGGGTTCTGGGCATTAACGCCCTACAGTGCCAGTGATTTCTCATCTTTAAACTTAGAAAATTTTATTACCGCTAATTTATTGCCTGTCACTTTCGGCAATATTCTAGGTGGTTTGATGGTGAGTGCAATTTATTGGTTTTGTTATCGCAGGCAAGCGATAAGTTAGGCGCTTATTGAGTTTAAGGAGAAATACAACCTAGATGTATATGGACGCTCCTGTTAAGCCAAGCCCGTTTTGGCTTTTAGAAAGCGAAAGAAACCTAGCCAAGGCCTATTAAGACCTTGGTTTGAAGTGGTCAACTAATTCTGGCCACGGATTTATGTTCGCTCTTAAATAATTGTTCGGATCTGTTAGGTGTTAAACCTCCATTATATTGATGAGGCCTAACTGAGTTGTAATACCGGATGATATATTCAGTAAT
>NZ_CANLZC010000203.1 GCF_947495455.1 uncultured Shewanella sp.
CCCCTTAGCATTGGGTAGCATTCCCCTTCATTATAGTGTAGTGAATATTGATAAATTTAACGGATTATAAGCATTAATTAAGAGGTACTCCATTCATCACATAGTATGCAGGATTAATGGTGGGCTTTGATTTATCATTACTAGAATATATTTATACATTCCACATAGTAAAATGAGGTGATATCAGAACAAAGTCTACCTTGAGAGCATGAGGATTCGAAAAAAGTCCCCCGATATTACGCCTGTTATAACGGGTAAGCCAGAGGACGAGACAATGTGATTTGTAGTGGTATGGCGTTTTTCACTTTTTTTCTTGCTCTTGTTTTTTATCTGCAAGTTTATGAAATTTCTTTAAATAAAAGTAATATAACCACAATTCTTTCAGTTTCATCGATTCTAATATTTGTGCACTTGCAAAATCCATATCCTGAGCGGATAAAAGCTCAACAGCTTCATTCTTTGAGCTGACCTTGCTTTTTTGGCTCGGTGTTTTCTCCTTTGAATATTCAGCAGCAGTTAAAAACAAGTCCATTAGCGGACTAAATGCTCGACGATATAAGCTCCAGTCTTCTTTTATAAAACCTATGCGATGATAGTCATACTGATAACGCTGTACTTCTGTGTTATGCCGCTGGCAAACAGTTCCCTCAGTGACATTACCTGTCGTACAGTGACGGCGATAAAGTTTGTTCCTAGTCTCATTATCAGTATAATATTCACCGGCTCCAAGCCTAGTTAAAGAAGCCAGCATGATTTTTTGATGAAAAAGATAACCCTCTTGGGCACCTGTTCTAAAATAAGGCATATTCATATCATAGAGGTTGCGGTCCGGATTACATAGCTTATGAAGTAAAGAAAAAGCGGCATCAAATACGTTATCTATTTTAATGGCCTTTTTGGGATCATCGGCTGTGAACTTAGTATTCTCATTAGGTAATATATCGTTCCACTTTGTTGACCGATTCAATAACTCATCGTTCAACCCCATGACTTTTGTGACCATATAATTATTAGATATCATGTATAAGATTAATGCGACCGAATAATAACTAGTATGGGTTAACATCCTTTGCTCCTTATCAGTCATTTTCGACAATGACATGTCAGTTGCTTCCAAATGGCTTAATAGCTCATCACCTGTTGCTTTGATTAAGCCATATAAAGCAGGATAACTCATAATATTCAATGCAGTTTCATAAGCCTGGCCTCTTTTAGTGAGGTTTTCGTTAGTAGTTACTACAGCCTTAATACTGCTCAAAAGTGAGGTAAAAACACTGTCATCCTCGTTATCATTTTGCGTTGTTGTTTGAAGATTTTTATTCATGGTTGCCTTATCGGGAACCGATAAATAGGCGGCCGCGTCTTCAGTCAAATTTTTATACGATATACGCTCAATAGGGACATAGGTTTCTCGAGCAAATTTATCGTTACTCCAACCAAAATTTCTGGTGGCTAATTTTTCGGCATTTTTTAATGTAAGATCATCCACATTGTTTCTGTGTTCAAATACACCAAACACCGCCTGATAGTCTTTTTCTGTTTGTTGTATTTTCGATTTTGCCCCCAGTAGCATGGCGGCAATATTGCCTTTTATTCGCATAGGACCTGTGGCAACCCGCTCTTTCATTGCCACTACCGCATTCACCGATTGCCGCTTCATTTTATCTTTGATCGTTTGGCGAATATCATCCTTAACAAATGTTCTTTCTAGATCGTCCCAAGCCTCATGTAAATCCGTTTGAAAGGTTTGTGCCAGTAATATCACTGAATGATTTAAGCGAAACAAATCATTTAAATCTGTAGTACCTAAACCATTGATCAGCACGTTGAGGATTCTTTCATATATTATTGATAATTTAGGGTATTTTGTGTTAAGCACTCTATCGTATAGCCTCTGTATCAAAAACACTAAGTTGTTTATATTTTGACCATTCACACCTACATTTATCGTCCTTTTTAAGCATTCAAACAAGGAATTCACGATATACAATGCAATACCCGTCATATTATGTTGATTTGAACTCAAAGACAGCAATATGTTATCAATAATCTTGATTGCATATTCCTCCTTTTTATCCTGCTCTTCATTGATGCTTAGGAGTGAACCTATCATGTTAGCGGTATCGGGATCACTTAATAGGGACAAGACTATGATGGCAACAAGACAAGAGCGTGTTTTAGGTTGAAAACCTTTACATGTGTCCAAAAAAAATTTTGTTTTTTGAACCACTTTATTGCCATACTTAATTAATGGATTTACATCAGCATCCATAAAATTTAACCAAATGACGCATTTATTAAACTCTGACAGCGTTCCCCTATTTTGATAAGCAAAAATTAATAACCAGTCTTTAAAGGATGTCGCACTCCCCTTAAGTAGGGGCTGATTTAAGTCTCTCGCCCAGACAGCTTTAAATCCATGATAATCATTCTTAATGCAATTTGTTCCACACAAATTCAATAACAATGTCTGGTCATTAAAAATACTGACATAAAAATTATTATCAGGCTCGGCTTCAGGTTGGCATAATGTCCATAACCCGTGTCGAAGCATGGCATAAAAAAATAACGACGTTTTATGACTGTAATCGTGTTGATTGATATGAGCTTGTAATGTTTTAATAAACTCCGCCTCTTTATCCGCGATCGACTGATTAACGTCTTCTCGGCTCTTGATCGACAGCTTGACATAGGCTTGGTATTTCCCCTCGTTGCTATGCACATAAGGTCTATCCAGTGTATTTTGTTTTTGTTGGTTTGTGCATAAATAGTCATGAATATTAGAGAGTAATTGTA
>NZ_CANLZC010000204.1 GCF_947495455.1 uncultured Shewanella sp.
GAGAAAGCCACAACTTAATATAACATCAGCCGAATTCAACGCGATGACAGTAATGCGTTAAACCGATCTGAGGTTAACTAAACTTAACAACATCGAATGGAAACACACCTATAAGGCGCATCCATGATGGATAATCATCGTAAAAAAATTACATTGAATGCAAATCAGATCGGAGAAGCACTGCTAGAACTTCTCACCCTTCGAAACATTGAGTATTTTTTTGCTGTAGGAAGCGGAACAGACTTTCCCGCCATCATAGAAGCCTATTTAGAAAAACAAAGTCACTACCCTAAACCTATCATCGCCGTACATGAATTGCCCGGCATAGCCATGGCCCACGGTTATGCTATGGTTGCGGAAAAAACGCCATGCATTATGCTACATACCATAGTTGGAGGCGCGTTAGGTGTGATGGGGATCATCAATGCTGCTAGAGCAAAAATTCCTCTGTATGTGATCGCTGGGCGGACAGCCATCACTGAAAAGGGACAAAAAGGATCCCGTTCGCATATTGTGCATTGGGGACAAGAATCTTTTGATCAAGGCACAATGTTTAGAGAATTTGTCAAATGGGATTATGAACTAAGAGCACCTGAACAACTAGAAACTCTAGTCGATAGAGGGCTGGCTATCAGTCAAAGTCAACCACAAGGCCCAGTTTATCTCGCTTTACCCGTGGAGATAAGTGGCGCCCCTATTATTGATCACAAGGTGTATCAATCACCTCAATTAACACCAGTCACTGCAGGCATACCAGATGAATTATCCATCAAAAAAGCGATAGAACTATTATCAAAAGCCAATAATCCTATCATTTTGGTCAGTATGCTAGGTAAAAGCTCTGCAGCTGTCGCCGCATTAGTTAACTTTGCTGAAGCCATGTCTATTGGTGTCATTGAATCTAACCCCAGTTACATGAACTTTCCTCAAAACCATCCATTGCATTTAGGCTTTGACGTCAGTGCTTACCTTAACAATGCCGATGTTATTCTACTCATTGAAACCCCTGTTCCCTGGTTGCCTAACAACCAGACACTCTCAGATAACACCATAGTGATTTCCCTCTCGGACGACCCACTTTACAGCCAATACCCTTATCGCAGTTTTCCTAACGATCTGAGTTTATCAGGCGATCCGAGTCAAACACTCACCGCACTATTAAAACAGTGCCCCGTTCAACAAAACAATACAAAAAGATTGGCGCAATATAAAAAATGCCGACAATTCAATCAAAAAACAAGGCAAATAAACATAGATGAAAGTAGAAATCTCACCCCCATTAGTCCCATTTGGGTCGCCCACTGCCTTTCTCAAGTACTACAGCCTCTAGATATTGTGATCACAGAGTTTATTCTTGATCTCACTCAAACCTGTTTTACTCAAGCTGGCACTTATTTCAATCATGCAAGTTCCGGCGGCTTAGGTTGGTCCTTAGGCGCCGCTTTAGGCGCAAAATTGGCTAAGCCTGATAGGCGGGTGTTCTGTGTGGTTGGCGATGGCACCTATACCTTTGGTGTGCCTGTGGCGACACACCATATGTCTAGGCTGCATGATCTTCCTGTTTTTTTTATAGTATTAAATAATGCCGCTTGGGATAGGACACGCATGGCCAGCCGAGCTTTTTCCAATCGTAATACAGCCGATAACAAAAATAATATTCCTTTATGTGAACTCTCTCCAACACCTGCTTATGAAGACATCTGTAAAGCCGCAGGCGGGTATGGTGAAAAAGTGACAGATCCAAACGAGCTTCCTTCAGCCTTAATACGTGCTTTGAGCATAATGGAGCAAGAAAACAAACAAGTCCTCCTCAATGTCATAACCAGTAAAAGCAAATAAAACACCTATTTTCATAAAAACTATAACGACATGCCCTTCCAGTTTTCATTAGGTTCAAAGGGTTCTGGATAATAACCCGCAGCCTTAATCGCGTTAATCGCGGCATATTCGTCTTTATCTGACGTATCCCCGCTAATGCCCACCGCCCCAATCACTTGCGCTTCATCATTACGAATGAGGACGCCACCAGGCACATCGACCCATTGACCCTTTGAAACCCCGGTTAACGCACCCGCAAACACAGGTCGATTTCGTAACCGTTCACCTAGCACTCGTGTCGACACTCCCATCCCCAATGCGCCATAGGCTTTTGCATTTGCTAACTCGGCTCTAAATATCCCCGCTCCATCTTGCCGCTTTAATGCCACAATATGGCCTCCCGCATCCAAGATCACCACAGTCATAGGCAACATGCTCTCTTCTTTTGCTATGCTAAGCGCTTTATCTAAAATGATATCCGCTTTGGCTAACGGTAAGGTCACCATAATATTGGCCACTGCGGGGCTATCGACAATGGCTTGAGGTAACGTATCGTCTTTATTGCCATTATTAGCCATCAATATACCTGTTTGATTACCAAGTTGATAGGAACCTTGCTCTTCACTGGCTGCAAGAGTGTTTTGACCTAAAATAAAAAATATCATCACGTAAACAACCCCAATGACACCGAAAAGTAATATAGAAGCGAAATAGCGATAAAGTAAATTGCGTAACCCTTTCATAAACAACCAACCTAATTTTATCCAAATAGGTTTATTGCAATTTATTCGCCTACTTTCGACTTCAACTATAATCAACCTCAGATCGGTTTAACGCATTACTGTCATCGCGTTGAATTCGGCTGATGTTATATTAAGTTGTGGCTTTCTCTC
>NZ_CANLZC010000205.1 GCF_947495455.1 uncultured Shewanella sp.
GTGCGCTTTTCATGTAACTAATCTGTTGTTAATTTGTGATTTTATAAGTAGTTAACTGTGTGGTTTGATGGTAATCTATTGATTATTAATAAAAGAAAAATGCGCATGCCCACTATACAAAGGTTATGCATCCGAGGGAGTAAGTCGATGCCGTTACTAGAGTCACTTCTTGTAGGAGTTGCTACGGGAGTCTCAGCAAACAAAGCTTATGATGCAGCAAAGAAATATTGCCGCAATGTCTTAGGCTATGAAGAAAATGATTTGGTCAAAAAGCTGTACTCTTGCTTTGATACTGCATTTGAAAAGTATTGTACTAAGCATGATTACTTGGTCGGGGGGTATGCAAACTGCTTTCTATTACATTCAGAAAATTGGGAGATAATAGTTGATATTCTTAATTTCAATACTCAAAGAATGAAGTTCGAGAATATTAATAGGAATAGCGTCTGTGGAAACTATCAGGCTACAGACTATATGGTAGAAGACTTTATTCGAATGATGGAAGATGAAATATCAGCAGATATGGCGTTATCTAATAGCATTCAAGAGAAAAAACTACTATTGAGAATAGAAGGAACCATTGAGGACAGATTTAATGAGCTGTCATTGAAAATTGATGAGGCAATCGACAATAAACCTATAGCCAAAATGGATCACTTTCCATTCAGAGTCAATATCAGTGCTAATGATATAGAAGGCAATATTGAGGAACTATTAAACCATGATGGTTATTTGGAATGGCTTGGAATAGAACTTTTCTCGGCAACTAGAAAGGTTATTCTTGAGCTTGCGATAAATGCAGTTTCTCATGGTAAGGCAGACAACTTAAAAATAAGGGTTAATCGTTCATCAATTGAAATTCATGATAACGGAACATCTTTCAATCCCAAAGATTCTTTTATCAAAGGAAAAACAGCCTCTACTTCAAATGGTTTTGGTGCAGAGATGTTGAGAGAATTTCTCTTTGAGTATCCTAATACAGTAAGTTTGACTTCCACAGAAAAAGATAACGTCAACATTACAGCTATTAATTTTACTAACGCAGAGTCATTTTTTAGAGAGAAATGTGAAGTCTCTATTGAGTCAAACAATACATTTTCTAGAGAAGTTGTGCCCATATTTCCACTGGATTGTGATACTTACTTTTACCAAAGCACTAGACGTATGGCTACTAGCCAATCGCACGGGGCAATACAGGCTGTATTGAATAACCTTCCAGACAAAAAGAGTCTTGTCGTTCGAGTTGAAGATAGAATGGAAAGGAGAGTTTTCAAGAAGCGATTCATAGGCCATCCTCGAGTGATCATAGAATAATGCATAACAAATCAATCAACTTTCGTTTACTTTAATAAGGATATTAATATCATGAGATTATTTTCAATGACGATTGCTGCTTTTACTCTTGTTGTTTCAACATTTAGTCATGCTGAATCAGTAACCGGTAAAGAATACCAAGCAGTTGTTGAAACGGCTTACAATTATTTTAATGGGGCTGCAAAAGGGAACCAGAAACTACTCTCTGAAGCATTTGATCAAGAGTTTGGGCATGTAAAAATGATTACTATTAGTAAAAAAACTGGAAAAGAAATAATCAAAACAGTCCCGTTACAAGAGTTCTCAGGGTACTTCAAAAAAGCAACGAAAGATAAGTGGGAAGCTAATATTTTGTCTGTTGATATCGTTGATAATCAAATGGCTATGGTAAAACTTGATTTTCATACCCCAAAAACACACTACATTGATTATCTCGTTATGTATAAGCGCCAAAATGAATGGCGTATCATCAATAAAACGTTTGTCGCAAAAAAAAAGTCGTAGTTATTAACTGAGTCGTTACTTTACACTTCAAAACTCACTTATTCCATTTACTATCCGTCATTTTTCGAGATTAGCAGCAGACATTAGATTAAAAATAATCAGGCTATGAATTTATAAATGCAGAACATTGAATTTGGGTTAAAATTTCAGTATTTCATTGATTATTAATGGCTGGCTATAGGTTTTTAGGTTTTCTAGCTATAGGTTTTCTATAGGTTTTAGGTTTTAGGTTTTGGTTTATTGATTATTAATGGCTGGCTATAGGTTTTGCTATAGGTTTTTTATATTAGTGTCAAGGTAAGCGATAGTGGGTATGGAGATTTTATATTAGATGAGATTTATCAAACCAAACATGGTTCGGCTCTATAAAGAAATGAAAGACAGTAATGAGCTGTATGCTAATGGGTTAAAGCCCTCATCAGGTGCGCATTATGTAGCCTTGATTAACGGTTTTAATCCATGATAATTTGACCACTATGGCGGTATTTAGGGAGTAGTATAGAGATGGATGGAACAAATAAAGTGAGTTTTCCTGTGATGTCGTTGAGCCATGTAGAATTGTATGTGCGAGATATCGTTCAAATGGAAAGGTTTTATACCACGCAATTAGGGTTCGTGGTAACCGATAGAGGCCAAGGCGCGAATGGTTTGGTATTTTTAAGTCGCAGCCCTTAGGTGTCCCCTTATATAAAGCAGCCACATCAAGGGTTTTGAGGTAAAATACTCCAAACAACCATAATAA
>NZ_CANLZC010000206.1 GCF_947495455.1 uncultured Shewanella sp.
ACGTGTTTTCATTTCAATCTCCAGTTAAATCAATTATGTCTTAACTGGGTTAGTCGTATCAATTAAACCACGTCATATCTCTACAAGACTCACCGGATTCCTTTGGTAGTACTTATGAACATGAGATTAAGTTCTCTAAAGAAGAGTGGCTTTCTCGTCTTGGATTAGATAATCAATCGAAATATGCATTGCCACTGATTGCAGAATTAAATGGTATGGCGATGGGTCTGGCCTGGGGGGGGCTACACAGTTCGAGTGACAAAACGGCTCATATATATCAAATGTGGATTGCTCCTAGTGTTCGCGGTCAAGGTGTTGGCCGTTTATTACTTCAAAAAATCATCACATGGGCAAAAGAATTTGATGTGGATTATGTTTCTTTAGCCGTCACAACTATCAATATGGCTGCGGTTAAGTTATATCAAACTACTGGGTTTGAACCTTATGGCGCATTAAAAAGTCTTCGAGAGGATTCAGTATTGTCTGTTCAGCCAATGAGATTGAAATTGTGTACTCATCTTGCCTAACAATCTTGCTTAACAAAGCCATGCTATCTGACAGTGAAAGCAGTCTATTCAGCTTTTGGTTATACAGAGAAAGTCCATTTATTTACGTTTATCAGTAATATTAATGCCATCTTTAATGATTTGATAGGCGATTTCTTGTGCCTCTGGAAGAGAGTGCAGCTCTTTGGGTTCACCTAAGTGCTCATCAAGTATGGGAATTTTAGTTTCTTTTGCTAAGTTGACTATGTCTTTTAATGCTGCTAACCAAGAATCAGCAACATGCTCTATTGAAGGCTGACCGATCACATTAAGAAAAAAACCAATTCGATTACCCATCTGCGAGAGGGTGATAATTTTAATGTTTTTACTATCTATGTAGTTACGCATTAATCTTACCAGTAAACTTTCTAATGTATGTAAGCCTTGCTCACTCAAAATGCCTTTATTGATCACATAAAATCGAAGGCTATACACAGTGATAATATCACCTTTTGGCGTATCTAAAACCTGTTCAATGCGTACATTTGGGGGTTCTTTATTGGTATGATGCACTTTTACATTATCGAGTAATGGCATTTTGTTCTCTTCATTATACTTTGATAACGAGTATGCAAGTTAAGTTAAATTTCGTCAAATTGTAAGTGCTATTTGATAAGGCGATGATTAATGGCATAAAAGTACCAGTGATAACGAGCTTTATCACTGGTAGGATTAGGCCTCGTAAACAAAGGTGTATTTTACCTCCTGCCCGCTTGTAAGTGAGATTACATACAAATAGGCTGTGTTATTGAGATAAAGTAAGTTTATTTTTACTATTTGTAATAATTATACCCTTTTGAATGATTTGATAGGCTATTTCTTGTGCTTCAGATATAGAATGTAGCTCTTTGGGTTCACCTAGGTGTTCATTTAGTATGGGGATTTCGGTGTCTTTGCTTAATTCCATTATATCTTTTAATGCTGCTAACCAAGAATAAGCAACATGTCCTATTGAGGGCTGACCGCTAACGCTAAGAAAAAAACCGACTCTATTACCCATTTGAGATAGGATAATAATTTTAGTTTTCTTATCATCTATATATTTACGCAATATTTTTACGAGGAAACTTTCTAATGTATGTATGCCTTGTTCACTCAAAATGCCTTTATTAATAACATGAAATCGCAGGCCAAAAATAATAATAGGATCACCATTAGGGGTACATAAGGATGCTTCGATACGCACATTAGGGGGTTCCAGAGTGTTATTACTGATTTTTATGTTATCGAGCAAGGCCATAATATTTTCCTCTACATTAGTATGGAAATACACATACATTATTGGGTCTTGATAAGGAGTATGTAACTCCAATTGAATTCCCTAAATAGAAGGTTTGCGTTTGCTTGCTGCGAGGTTACCATAGTAATGGTAACGTGTTGAATTCAAAGTGGCTAAGCTACCCATTTTTAAATAAAGTTTAAATTAATAATAACCAATATTACTATCACTTCACTTATTTAACTATCATGTTATGAAATTAATTCGCTCACAAGAGATGCAATTATACTCCTCTTTATTGAATTGAGCCTGAATGAAGCATTAAATAAAAATCAATATTCTTTCATGCTTAATTTTCCCATTTCCACCGCTATTTACCATAATAGAGATTGTGTCTCACGCGACTTTGGCTCTTTGTAGATTCAATATAGTAATGTCACATTTTCCCAATTTAGAGATGTCACATTTTGGTATGCTGGGCCCAAATAATCC
>NZ_CANLZC010000207.1 GCF_947495455.1 uncultured Shewanella sp.
AGAGAAAGCCACAACTTAATATAACATCAGCTGAATTCAACGCGATGGCAGTGATGCGTTAAACCGATCTGAGGTTACCTAGGAATACTTCACTTATTAGGTTTATAACAGCTCTATGCCACATTTTTTGACTGCAATGACCACGATGAAAAAGCAAACTATTGAAATAATGGCGCACATTCCCAAAGCAGGCCAAAATGAGTAACGGCTTAATAAAAAAGGAAAAATGAGAAACATAGGTAAAGTCGGTAACACATACCAAAAAGTATAATAAGCGTGATTAGCAAGCTTACTCTGATCTTGCCCTTCAACATACATCCAAATTAACGCTAAAATGGTCACCGTTGGCAGCGCAGCAATCAGCGCTCCCGCTTTGTCACTCCTTTTTGCCACTTCAGATATCATCACCACAATGCCAGCAGTTAACGCATATTTTGTAATAATCCATAACATCGGACAGCCACCTTTTTCACAATAAATTGTTTTTAAATATAATTTAAGCTTTATTTCTCACAGTACTCGTTTAACAAAATACGTTAACTTTCTTTTGTACCATATTGAGAATGCCACCAATGATACTCCCCCCCAGTAGTTTATACTACCCCCCAGTATAATATTAATGTAATATTATTGAACAAGTTCATTATTTGAGCCCAATATGTCGCATACCATTAAAGATAAGAAAAAACTCAATACTCGAGTAAACAAAATACAAGGCCAAATAAATGGCTTAAAAAAATTGCTTGAAGAAGAAAATGAATGCCAAGATGTGCTACAGCAAATTGCCGCAATTCGAGGTGCTGTGAATGGTTTAATGAGAGAAGTGATTAAAGGCCATCTTATAGAACACCTTGTACTTGAAAAAGAAATTGAAAAGCGAGAAGCGGATATGCAAGCTATACTCAGCATTTTAGACTCATATATCAAATGATGCTTTAAGGCCACCACTTAACGATATTAGCTAATACATATGAGCGAGTATATGAGTGAATACACGAGCAAGTGCATATGAGTTAAGGCTCACTTTCAAAAATCATCTTCTTGCTCCTTATCACCATTCTCATCAACGACGATTTTTGTATCAAAAAAATAGGACTTAGCAGGTGAAAACCTACTGCTAATATCATTTTTTTGAGCCTGCTTTTTAAATTGTACAAGCCCTGTATTATGCTGGTCCTCATTCAATGACCAGCTCAGCTCTTTATTAATATTGAACCAAATAATCCCTTTGATACCATGAAAGTGATTGCGAAGCTGCTTAAACATGTCGTCTATCCACATTGACTTACTCTCAAACCGATCGCTGTCATCACCATCTTGATCCAGTACTGGATTAGGCAAGTCGGTGGGCTCTGCACAACCCACTTCTGTAATTAAAATAGGATGATGAGGATAATGTGACATTAATAAATCATATTTATCTTTAAAAATATCAGCAAATGAACTCCATTGGCTAAAAGCATAATTCGATCCCCAGTTGTAACCATCAATAGCCGTCCAATCGACCACATCCTCACCTGGATAGTAGAGCATTACATTTCGATAATCATCGACATCATCATGATTGACGCTCCACACCCATTCGACATACTGATCCGCATCGGCTGTTTCAAACTTTTCATGTAAATGACGCCAAGCAAGAATATAGTTATCAGGATCGTTACTCCATGGATACCAAATACCATTAAATTCATGGGCAAAACGCAGCAATATACGCGCATTGGGATCATCAATATCTTCTATCCATATTTTAAAGTCCGCCACCCAGTTGGATAAATAGTCGTCCCAATCACCCGCAATGATTTCTGGTAATAAATTATCATTAGGCCGCGCCGATAGTGTGGGTTCAAAAGTGATCATAGGCGTAGCACCCGCCGCAACAATATGACTGTTTTGTCTTCTTAGTGCATGCCAATCATAATCAAAATTGGTGAAAATATTGACAATAGCTAAGCCTTTGTGAATATCAGATTCAAATGTCGCTATATTTTCGGGTTTATAAGCATCATCTCTGATATAGGCTCCCAACATGAGTTTATTCGCACTGGCAAGACCCACAATTGATGTTATGCAAGTCGATGACACTAACAATGAAAGGTAACGCATTTAGCCTCCATACAACTAGATTCATTTAACCGAAGTTCATTTAACCAAGGTTCATTTAGCCACCCATTCTAAAGTAATGCCAGTAAGTTAAGCTTATTGGCATTTTTTATTTCTAGCATATCGCTGTGGTCTTCGTTTGACTGCTCGGG
>NZ_CANLZC010000208.1 GCF_947495455.1 uncultured Shewanella sp.
TGAACGTATGGATAAGCTGTTAAAAGAAGTTGCTTAACGAACTTAACTAGGGTGACCGAATTCAGTTGACCAGGTCACTGAGCCCGAGTTAAATTCTTTTTTAAGCCTTTGTTTTGTGGGGTTGAGTCTTGCTTTTGGATTTTCTTTATCACTGTCAAACATAATCACAGTATTTCTGTTTAGGTTTCTAACAGAAATAAAGTCATTTATTTTGTCTTCTAATTCGTCATTATCTTGTGCTGTAAGGTGACTAAATAACCTTCCACCGTAGAACATTATTGAATAATGAACTCCCTCGATAAGATTATTATCCATCCCTTTTATCCAATAATTTAGATAGATCCTGTCTGAGGGCCCTTCTACCCAAATAATACAGTTAGCTTGTAAAATATCTGATGCTTTATATCCTAAGTCATTGCAGATACTAGACTTCTCCTTAGTACTAGCAATAGCATTAACAATAGAACCCCCTTCATGTTGTGTCACATGAAAAATCTCTGATTCAACAGCATCCAATAAATGTGCTGAATGAGTTGTAAAGAAATATTGGTTAGTAGTGCTTTCTGCTAAATATTTTACTAATTTCCTTTGTAATAAAGGATGTAGGTGTAGTTCTGGTTCTTCGACGCAAAGAATTGTATTTTCTAAGAGCGTAGAGGCTGCTGCGATAATAACAACTTCATGAACACCTGTACCTAGAGATTCTAGAGGTAATGTTTTATTATCCATATGAATTAAAATCATATCCCTTTCATATGGGATTTCTATTTTTGCACTTGGGCTTTCTAACACTTCTTGAACGAATGAATTGATAGATATAAACTTTTCTTTTTCTGCTTGTTCAACTAATGATGGATTTTGTATTTTAGCTAGCCTTTCAATAATACCTTCCCCACTAAAATCGCTAGCTTGACTACCAGCATTTCCAATTTTTCTAATTGCAGGAATAACTTCAACTTTTGGAACATCTGTAGCGATAATTGCTAAATTAGCTAATGTTTGTGGGATCCAATGTGCTTTTATATCCCCTTGACCTTTGCCTGTTAAACTAGACCATAGTTGTTGCCACTCGCTAGGTTTTAGTGCTTCTATCATTTCGTCGATATTTATCTCTAAAGAAAATTTCCCTTGATGACTACTTGATTTTTAAGTAAACCATACATCGCCATTATTATCAGCTAAAAAATTTGAACGAAGTAACTTTTTAGCTAACAGTCTGTGGCCCTTATACCGACGAGAGTCAGGTAGTTTTTCATTAACATAATCTTCAATTTCATTTGCAAATAAAGGAAAGGCTATTCTATGCTCTATTTGCTCATTCGAAATATGTTTATCAATATCTTTGAATGGAATTTCTTGCTTTTGTCTTCCCATTGCTGTTTTGTTTCTAGCTTTAGATACAAAGTATGAATATTGCTCATTAAGAAAGTTTATAATATTTGATTTACCAATGTTATTTTTACCAATGATAAGATTTACTTGCCGTAAAGGAGCTATCTTAGCTAATTCATTCCCAAAACTTCGATATCCGGAAAAGCCAAAACCTTTTAAGAGCATAATACTATCCTTAGTAGTTTAATATTAGTACAGAAAATATTGCCTTATATGATCTCATTGACTCAACCCTCCAATATGCATTAAGTAAAAACACATACACAAGCATTACCTAATATACTGTTTTAATAGTTAATTAAATAGAAATCGTACCATACCTTAGTCGAGTGTGATAGCCCGAAATTATGTTCAAAGAAGCACACTGGCTTTGGTTTTTATGAGGCTCCTAACACCCCGTTTAGACGCAAATGTGAGTTTTGGTTTCAGGGCGAAGGTCATTATCATGGTCTTTTTGAGCGACAAATAGGGAAGTTTGGCTGGCATTTAAATATGGATGTAGTTAGGACGAGCAGTCCTTCTAATCCCAGTGTGAGTGGGCACTCACCATCTAGCCTGCGGCAGGGTGAGGTTTTACTTCGTAAAACGCTTTGAACGAGAAGCATCGGCCGTTCCTTTGAAAGTTACACTGTTTGTACTTTTATTCTTTGCTGTTCAATTCTGTGTAAACACTGTTGTGGCCGTTGATGGCAAGGATGCCATCGTCGAGCTTACACGAATGATGGGATGGACACCTCTTGCAAAGTAGGCGTCATTAGCGCCATATTGAATTTGTGCGTTCAATAACCAACAAAA
>NZ_CANLZC010000209.1 GCF_947495455.1 uncultured Shewanella sp.
TGGTGGTCGATACTGGGCTCGAACCAGTGACCCCCTCCTTGTAAGGGAGGTGCTCTCCCAGCTGAGCTAATCGACCTCGCTGTGTTGGGGCCGTATTATAGGGGGAGCGCTTCGAGTGTCAACGCTTTTTTCGATAAAAAAGCCTACTCGCCTTAATTTTGCGCTGTTTGTTGCTTTGTCACTCAAGTCTTTGTGCTGATTGTTATAAGTTAAGAGGGATAAATCAATTTTTTCTTATGTTCTAAATTTGGCAATGGATGATGCTTCTTTTTTCTTTTTATCATTTTGGCTGGTAGAATAGGACTTTCATTTATCAGTACCGTCTAATTATTAGACTTTTCAATATAGGTTATTGTCCCATTATGACAACTAAGACACGTTTTGCTCCTAGTCCAACAGGCTTTCTTCATGTTGGTGGCGCTCGAACAGCACTTTACTCATGGTTACACGCTCGTGCAAATGAAGGTGAATTTGTATTAAGAGTTGAAGATACTGATATTGAACGTTCAACCCAAGAAGCTTGTGATGCCATTTTAGAAGGGATGGAGTGGTTGGGGCTGAACTGGGATCAAGGGCCATATTATCAAACTCAGCGTTTTGAACGTTATAATGAAATTATTGCGCAAATGTTAGAGCAGGGGACAGCCTATAAATGTTATTGCTCTCGTGAGCGCATTGAATTAATGCGTGAAGAGCAAGAAGCAAAAGGTGAACGCCAAAAGTATGATGGTTGTTGCCGTGATAAGGCGCCGAGAGAAACCGATGAACCTTTTGTCATTCGTTTTAAAAATCCGACAGATGGAAGTGTCATTTTTGATGATCATGTTCGTGGTCGAATTGAAATTGCCAATGAAGAATTAGACGACCTCATTATTGCCCGTACAGATGGTACACCTACCTATAATTTCTGTGTGGTTGTTGATGATTGGGACATGGGGATCACATGTGTGGTTCGTGGTGAAGATCATATTAATAATACGCCTCGTCAAATTAATATCCTTAAAGCATTAGGTGCACCAGTGCCTGAGTATGCCCATGTTGCTATGATATTAGGTGATGACGGCGCTAAATTATCAAAACGTCATGGTGCTGTTAGTGTCATGCAATATCGCGATGATGGGTTTTTACCTGAAGCCTTATTAAATTATCTAGTACGCTTAGGCTGGTCTCATGGGGATCAAGAAGTCTTCTCTATTGAAGAAATGAAGCAGCTATTTAAGCTAGATGATATTAATAAGGCGGCATCGGCTTTTAATACTGAGAAACTGGTTTGGTTGAATCAGCATTATATGAAGTCGCTTTCTCCTGAATATGTCGCTAAACAATTAGAATGGCATATGCATGATCAGAAGATTGACTTTTCTCAAGGCCCATCTTTGGCTGACATTGTGTCTGCTTTATCTGAAAGAGCAAAAACATTGAAAGAAATGGCGGCTTCGAGTCGTTATTTCTTTGAAGACTTCAATGAATTTGATGAAAATGCCGCTAAGAAACATTTAAGAGGCGTTGCAATGGAGCCGCTAAAGCTTATTCAGCAAAAATTGTCTGCTTTAGTGGAATGGGATCTTGAGTCGATACATCAAGCGATTGAGGCGACAGCTGCGGAATTAGAAGTAGGAATGGGGAAAGTGGGTATGCCGTTAAGAGTAGCGGTGACCGGAGCTGGCATGTCTCCTGCTGTTGATTTAACCTTATTTCTTGTTGGACGAGAACGTTCTGAACAAAGAATATCCAAAGCGATTGAATTTGTAGCAAATAGAATAAATTCCTAAAAAACGAGTTGACACTTTTGGGTCTGCTGCATAGAATGCGCCACGCAGTTGAGACACAGGGTCACGAAAGTCGTGATGGATTCAAAAGTGTTTTAATTGTTAAGTGGGGCCTTAGCTCAGCTGGGAGAGCGCAACACTGGCAGTGTTGAGGTCAGCGGTTCGATCCCGCTAGGCTCCACCATTTTTACTTTAATCGGTAAAAAGATAGACTCATGTGAAAGAGTATAAAATTACAGTCCGGGTCCCCATCGTCTAGAGGCCTAGGACACCGCCCTTTCACGGCGGTAACAGGGGTTCGAATCCCCTTGGGGA
>NZ_CANLZC010000210.1 GCF_947495455.1 uncultured Shewanella sp.
TGCAGCTAAAGCCTGGGTCTCACATTACCCGAAACTGGGAATAATTTGTAATTATGTGGGTTTATTATCCATACAAGCTGTGCAAGCGGGACTGCTAACGTTTGGCTCGGTTTCGCTTCACATTTTAGCCAAACATTAATCAGCCCCTTAACAGGGCGTTAAGGGGCCTTTACTCCAAATCGAAGCGGTTTCAACTAAAGAGGAAATGATGATGGAACGTTATAAAAACTTGGGTGGCAACTCTAATGTCGTTGCTTACGAAATTGGAGTAGGCGAAATCACAGTTCAGTTTGGTGATGGCTCAACCTATCTATACACGAATCAAAGTGCCGGCGCTGCTAGCATCAACGAAATGCATAAGCTGGCAAGAGCCGGGCAAGGTCTAAATAGCTATATAGGTCGGGTAGTAAAAAAGGGTTATGCCAGAAAAATCCGGTAAGTAGCCCTTAACAATCGCAGGCACGGCGACGGCTTTTTCGTTGCGGCTTCGCCTCCACTACAAAGCCGCGCGTGCTGCGGGCGTTATGTTGCGCTGACCTTTAGCCAGATAATATTTTATTTGAGTTAAACCTTTACTTTTACATGGAGCATTAGCTTGCGTAAGTTTTACATGTTTTTTCTTGTATTCAGCTTTTTCCTATCGTTCAAATTGGTTGCAGCTGACGCTTTAGTTACGAGAACAATAGAAATCCCTCCGACATTAGCTACATACGATGACTTTAGTTTGGTTTTTAATCATTTAGAACAGTTGATCAGTACTGCTAATAAAGAGTTTAAATCAGAACAAAAATATGATTACGAAGAAATTGAAATTGTTATTGAGTCCAATAACGAAAAGGTTTCGTTTTCTGATTGGCAAGAACTAATTGAATTGGGACAATCTACCGGAAACGCATACAAACTGAGGTATAATTACTCCTTACGAAATGCGCCTGTATCTTCTGTCGAATTTTATTTTAGCGATAAGTTGCGCGAAATCTCTGTTGCTGGTACTGATTACTCTCAAGTTAGCGCTATTTCAGCTATGGTTCAGGATAAAATATCATCAATTACAACTAACTTTAGTGGGTTTGGTGTTAGGATGTTTGGTGGACTGAGCTTTTTAATTGGTATCAGTCTAATAACCTCATTTGCTACGAGAAATAATAAGTATAGTTCTATTGTTACTCTTGCTGTTAATGTCATCGCAAATGTTTGTATCTGGATGCTACCTTGGGAAACTTGGATTCCTGGTTTTACCATCTATACGGACAGTGCTAGTTTTGTTGATAGAAATATTAATATGATTTCTTTAATTGCTGCATTGGCTACATTTTTACTCCCTGCTATTGGTTTGGCTCACAAGCAAATAACTTTAAAGCAAAATAATAATAACTAAGACATATATGGACGCTTCACGTTGAGTCAAGCTTGTTTTGACTTTTGAAAGTCACAGAAACTAATACAATTTAGCCAAGGTCTGAATAGGCCTTGGTCATTAAAATTAACTCCTTCTTACTTACTCGCTACTTATTTAATCTGGGCCATTAGTCTCGATGTTGGCTAAGTGATATCAGTTGCTAATGTTTTCAAAAGAGTTGAGGGCGTTAAATGAACCTATAGCAAGAAAAGCGAACCGTGAGGATAAATGCAGTGGATGTTTTTGGGAGGGGGGTTTCCCAAGTTGCCTTATAAATAGTTAGGCGCTTCTTGATGAGGCTGCGGTATTGGCTTGTATGGCTTATGTGGATTACTCTTTATTAATAGATAGGCCATTCGTGCAAAAATAGCCGATACGCCCGAGCAGTCTGATTTTACCAGTATTCAAAGGCGCATAAAGGCTGCGTTAAAAGGGGAACAACCAGCCAACTTATTAGCGTTTGCGGGTAATGAAAGGTTTGATAGTGCTTAATGGGATTTGATGAGAAGAAATTATCCGGACATCCAGAATTAACGTGATGACTCTTAAAAAGAGAGTTTAGCCTCGTAAACATTGATGCATGTTTTTCTTGAACTCTTGTATGGATAATAAACCCACATAATTACAAATTATTCCCAGTTTCGGGTAATGTGAGACCCAGGCTTTAGCTGCA
>NZ_CANLZC010000211.1 GCF_947495455.1 uncultured Shewanella sp.
GATTATTTGCTCCCAGCATACCAAAATGTGACATCTCTAAATTGGGGAAATGTGACATTACTATATTGGATCTACACTACTGAATCTATAGCCTACAAAAAGCTTACATTATGTTTAATGTAAGCTTTTTTGTTGCCAAAAAACACAAAATACACACAAAAGAATCAGGATGATTACATTTTGATTTCAGTTATAGCAAAAGCGGTCGATATAACTAGTCGCCTGTATGAAATTACAATCAGACATTAGTTGCACCTTTGGTGAAAAGTGCCTAATGAATCATCAACAAGCAGATTATGGCGACTTAACAAGACAATAAAAGCCATAAAAATAAATGGGATTCAACTGGCCAAAAGGAGTACAGCGCCGCCTTCAGCTTCTATTTTATTTTCAATTTCTAGTTATACCAATGATATGTGCCAAGTACCGTTACCTACACCTTAACAGGCTCAAGTACTGCACATGTATTAACTTCTACTTCACAGTAAAACAGCAAGATTTTTTGAACATATAGACATGTTCAAAAACATTTAAAAGGATATTATCTTGAAAAAAATCCATCGAGGTCGTCGGTCTAATCTGACTCAATCGAAAAATCAGCGTGTTACTCAGATCGAGTACGAAAACAGTCAACAAAGCTCACATACAGCATGCAATCGCAGTATCGAGAATACACTATGTTATCGCAATGCATTTGCCAGCAGATTCGCCACCTTTAAAACACTCAGCGCCGCATTAAGTTCAGGTATCGCACTCACAGGCATGTTGGCAGGGCACGCCCAGGCGGCGGATTTATACGCCCCCGATAATTGGGTGATCAGTGAAGACACCCATATTGCTGCTGGCGATCGCATGTTCGTTAATCGTGATGCCACAGTCACCCTAGGCGAAGGCATTACCTTTGCTATCGACAAAGGTGCTGAGCTGATCATCGCTGATGGGGTGAACTTTAATATTGACAGTAATGCCAAAATTGAAGTCTATGGTAGCCTTTTGGGTGAAGGGATTGAAGGCAATGAAATTCGCTTTACGTCTTCATTAGCCAATCCCACACACAGCAGTTGGCAAGGTATTTATGCCAATAGCGGCGCCAATATCAACTTAAGCTACAGCCAAATTAGCCATGCGCTGACGGGCATTTACGCTAATCTAACAATAAGTGATAGCCAAGCCAGCGATGAAGAGACCAACATCAATGTTGATCATAGCCGCTTTATCGACAACAGCTATGGAGCGATTTTTTACCAGCTAAACGATCAATTCACGCTTGACGCGACCCTGCAATATAACCAGTTTATTGGCAGCCAGAACCATCACCTGTTTGCTCAGGGCAATAGCCCTATGATGGCCACCACGATTGATGCGCGCTATAACTGGTGGGATTCGGCCTTAGCAGCCACCATAGCCACAAAAATATTTGACAGTAGCCAGAGTCCTTTTGGCTTACATGTTGATTACAGTGACTATTATTTTTCAGCCCGTATGGAAAGCACCGACGAGCGCAGTCTGGCGGTAACGCTACCGGATGAACTGCTGGTTGATGGCGAATATGGCCTGTTTAACGACTATTATGTTGTAGCTAACCTTAATATTAGCTCGGGACAAGTATTAAGGTTGAAAGCAGGCCACACTCTGACGATTAAAGCAGGCGTAAGACTCACTATCGCCTCTGGCGCACAGCTTATTATTGAAGAAGGGGCTAAGGTCGAGCTGGAAGACAGCGCTAGTGTCACTGTCAGTGCAGGCGGTACTTGGCAGCTGAATGCGGGCACGCAAGTGTTAGCTGCTGAAAATGTGCAATTGGATATTCATGGTACTTTAAAGGCTGAAGGCGTTGAAGATAATCTGGTTTACTTTGGCTCATCACTTGAAGCGCCAGAAAAAGATAGCTGGCACGGCATTAAAGCCTATGCCAATTCAACAGTAACATTACGTCATACTCAAATCAGC
>NZ_CANLZC010000212.1 GCF_947495455.1 uncultured Shewanella sp.
CATTGTGTCACCTATATTGATATGAAACTGATTATACAGTCTCTAAGTAGGTGGCCAAATTCACTATACCTCTTCAATAATGGAATTGGTATTACTAACTAAGCAAACCTGAATGCGATACATTTCTAACAAATAGCTCTATACCTTACATATGCGCCTGATATATTCGTCATATTCCAAATAAGGTAGCCATCTTCTATTAAAAGTGTAAGTTCTTTCACTGACATAAACGAGTAGTTTTTAAGTGATCTCTACTAAAACAACTATGCTTAATTTAATGAGAAATAGCAGCTGATATACGAACTACACGAAGGAAAGGAATGCTAAACAATCAAACAAAAGTCAAATCTATGCACCTTCATAGTCAAAGTACATATGATTCGACAGCACAGCTTTTACGCACCAACAAAACATCTAACCTTCTGCACATACAAAAAGCGAAACAAAACATTAGCAGAGGCCCAAAACACAGTCTGGCCCAACTCAAGCTCACGCCTCAAAACTCGATACTGAAATCGTTTCAAAGGCAATCAAAAATCGCCCCAAAATCCATGGGCTCACCCACTATGCAGCTCTCGGTTATTCAAAAAGCCGATCCTCCTGGTACCATAGATGGAATGCACAAAGGCTTTTTGGACTCTACCTTCAATCGATTTCAGCTTCCCAAAATGACAATGGGGAGCCCTTTTGCGTTTAATTTAATGGCCTCAGCGCTCATTACTCCCTTACTTAAAGATGCACCTAGTATTCCCTCTGAGTATAAACCTTATATTGCAGGCTATAGCGGTGGCTTTCTTAGCGGAACCGCTGCACGGAAATTTGTGTTAGGAAAAATGGGAATTCATCCATTAGTCGATACCGTCATGACATTATCCAATATCAACAGCGTAGCAGTTAGACTTGATGAGGAGTTAGCTAAAAAACCAGCACTCATTAGCCCTGCAAGACGGTTTATCGATGAAGTCGGCGAAAGAGCAAATGAACAACACTACAGAACCAATCCATACATGACGCCTCACAAACCAAAATCAATATATGAAATTCAGTCTAATTATTAGAGGCCAGCCAATACTAAAATCAACCACTGAGTTCAAGAACTTTACCACAAGCTGCTAAGCCATTAATACTCCCATTCAAACATCAATGGCATTCCCTATATCCATATAGGATCACCCTCTCCGCATTGATCCTCAGGGAAATGGAGAATACAGACAATGTCGGGAAATATTGTCTACCAACCTCATGCATATTCCAAAAAAACAGAAAAACAAAAAAGTGGCATCTGTCATGGCCAGCTACGCTAAAGCTCCGCGCTGACTCACAGGAATGTGGGGAATCTTGAAAATGTCGGGAACAATTTTCTACCATAAGCACATCGCTAGCGCGATATTCGCCCTACTATCACATGAAAGGAAACATGCTGCGCATGTGCTTTTGTCTTCCCCATGTGAAAGTGTCATTTCCAAAAAACAGGTAAAACAAAAAGGCCACCCGATAGGGTGGCCTCTATGTTTTATTTGGCGCCTGGAAATAACCTACTCTTGTAGTTCACGTAGTGAACACATGGGGGTGAAACCAAGGCGCTATAAATACGCAGTATTTAGCCTTGATTGAACATGAAGAATCTATGATTCGTAGCGGGAGAGTCCGCTCAGCGGCGGGGCGACATCGGGAGTAGGCATTGCACGTACGTGCTTAAGTGGGTAAGCCACCTGATATCTATACCACTAGGTGTGAGCTAATACCAATCTGCATTAGAAGTTGGTCACTTTTGCCCAGCTTCTCGAGCATATGCTTTTGACCCTTTTAGTACACTCA
>NZ_CANLZC010000213.1 GCF_947495455.1 uncultured Shewanella sp.
GGATTATTTGGGCCCAGCATACCAAAATGTGACATCTCTAAATTGGGAAAATGTGACATTACTATATTGAATCTACAGAGCAAGCTGCCGCTCTGGCGTACAACGGATCTTATGGTAAATAACAGGATGTTTATAACGCCTTAATCTACTTTAATTTATTCAGTTTGAAACGAACATGAGAACCAGAATCGTCCATTAACTGCATTTTAACGTCAATGTCTTCATCAAAATATTCAGCACAGCCTTTTATTAATCCAAAACAAACATGTCCCATACAACGAGGTGAAAAGTAATCCATTATCAATTCATTTGAAGATATAAAAACAAGAACAATTTTTGGCATCTTCGCTTTAGGATACAACTTTTTCGCTTCATTGTGGATATAGGTTTCCAAGTAAACAATAAAATCAATAGTATTGTCTATCCGCATGATTTCAATTGGCAAACTAGTTACAAAAGGAAGAAAAACCTTCTGTCCCATTAATATAAGTAAATCATTTACCGATATTTTAGTTAATTCGCTTAACGCATTCATAAGCTTTAGGAGTCTATGGTGAGAATAATTGTAATTTTTAATGTACTTTTTATTGTCCTTGGTTTTTTTTATCATAGCATTACAAATATCGTTGCCAAAATTTGTATTGACAATATTAATGAACTCGATAAAAACAATTCCCATCATGTTTAATTAACCCCTCTTCGCTCAACGAATCAGCATATACACTATTTTCATTATCGCCAATAACATAAATAAAGTAGGATTTAATTGTATCTATATGTGATTTATATTGTTAAGGCAACCCCTGTTAAGGCAACCCCAATACGCACAAATTAAGTTATGGTAAATAGCCCACTTAAGGCACAAAAACAGAGCCTAGGCACCGCAAAACGCCCAAACAAACGATCTAACACACCTAAACGATCGCTTTTATCCCCAAAACGGCCGATCAAAATAGTACGAAAAAACCACCCCGTTGGATAAATAAAAGTCAGTCTTTTGTTAGGACTCAATTTAGCCTTGAAAGGGCTATTTTATGATGTTTGATCCCACTCTAATACTTAGTAATTAAAGAGTACATAAAGGCTTTCATTATCAATTATCTGTGGTAAATTACGCCCTCGATTTATTTTGGTCTGTTCAGTAGGGAAGCAGTATGTCAGGGAAGGTAGTAGCACTCCATCAATTGATGGAGCATGAAGCGTTAAGCATTGAAACCGATTTTTCTTATCTAAAAGACTCGGATTTAAAAGCCTTTTTAAGTACAGGCGAGTCATTATCCAACCTCAAAACCGCCCTCACTCGTGGTGAAAAATTACTCCTTGTCGACAAGCCCCGTGCGCCTATGTTCTTCATGGACTTTCCCAAGGCTGAGCTCAGCACAGAGGACAGACTTCAAATCATTCTGCATAGCTTAACGCCGATGCAAGTCAGGCAAGTGCATCCCGCCATCAATCCCGCGTATCCAAAAGAGATCATTAAAGCCATTGATAATCGCTTAGGCACCGTTGGCGGAGTAATGGTCGGTGGCAACCCTTACAAAAGCCCCTCATCGGGTAGCCTGCATCCTGCCAAGCCTATGAAACCTCTCACGCCAGAGCCGTTAGTTCCTGATCCAAAGCCTGAGCCAAAGGGGCCAGATAAGTTCGCCAAGTTCAAAGAGCGTGCTTATGGCAAAAAGGTCTTTGCTAAGTCGATTAT
>NZ_CANLZC010000214.1 GCF_947495455.1 uncultured Shewanella sp.
ATTGTGTCACCTATATTGATATGAAACTGATTATACAGTCTCTAAGTAGGTGGCCAAATTCACTATACCTCTTCACTTTTTCTCTTCACTGTTTTGAAAAAATAATGATTTTTTCTAAAAACGCCTTATATCATCTTTTCAATCGCTTATTCACTATAAAGCAGTAAAATCATTCTTTTTAACTATAAAAAACGTCATCAAAATCACATTTGTAATCATTTTGTACTATAAATAATCTATAGCTTGAACGTTAAATAAACAATATTTAACGCTTTTAAGGTTAACTGACATGCAGCCACCTTAATTAATCAAGCTTAAATCAATAACTCACTCGATAGTTTGAGTGATTTGAGACATGATTATTAAGGTCAAAAATGATGTACAGATATGCCGTTTTTTGTTGTTCATACTTTATTCCATCATTATTCATAACAATCAGTGCCTCTGATATTAACAATAATAGTGTTAGCTTGATTTACGGCGAGCCAACCAGTACTCAAAATAAAACCATCTACACTTATGATGTCGAATATCAACGTATTTTTCTACGCTTCGACTCTAATCGCTATTTCTTAGGTGCAGGAGCAAAGCTTGGACAAATATCTGTCGATAATGAAAGAGGCGAACGTTTTAGCCTATATGCCACTCCAGGGCTTAATGTAGGATCTTTCTCTTTTGCACTCGTAGGAGGAGGAATTTATCTCACTAAAACAGTTTTTGGTGAAAATGATCTGAAAACAAAAGATTATGGCGGTCATTTCCAATTTATCCTAGGGGCAAATGCCATATTCCATGCAACGGAAAATTGGGCAATAGGCTATCAATTTGAGCACATGTCTAACTGGAATAACTATGATCATAATCCCGCATTAAACACTCACAACTTAGTATTAAGATATCAATTTTAACGTCCTACTTTCAAAGAACAGAAAAACAAAGAGTGGCGCTTGTCATGGCCAGCTACGGGTAAACCCTCCGCGTTCAATGGGTGCAAAGCTACGCTTCGCCAACAACGCCCATTTCACCCTACGACTGCCAAGGATGGCGGAAGTGCCGATATTGAAGGGAGCATTTATCGGCCTCTTATTATGCCCTCTGGGTACACATGGGTATTGAGCCTCACTGCGTTCGGGCTTTCTATTTCCCCATGTGAGAGTGTCATTTCCTACAAGCAGACAAAACAAAGAATGGCGCCTGTCATGATCAGCTACGCTAAAGCTCCGCGCTGACTCACAGGGATGTGGGGAATGTTGAAAATGTCGGGAACAATTTTCTACCATAAGCACATCGCTAGCGCGATATTCGCCCTACTATTTATTATGCCCTTTGGGTACACATGAAAGGAAACATGCTGCGCATGTGCTTTTGTCTTCCCCATGTGAAAGTGTCATTTCCAAAAAGCAGATAAAACAAAAAGGCCACCCGATTGGGTGGCCTCTATGTTTTATTTAGCGCCTGGAAATGACCTACTCTCACATGGGGAGACCCCACACTACCATCGGCGCGATTGCGTTTCACTTCTGAGTTC
>NZ_CANLZC010000215.1 GCF_947495455.1 uncultured Shewanella sp.
TCGTTAATATCGGTATAGAGGCTGACGACATCACCAGCGATATTATCAGTGTCACTGGTGGCATAACCTGTAATAGTGACTGAGGTCTCAGACTCGGCATGATTGATCCAGTCATCGCCTGCGATGGAGGTGATATAAACGTCAGCCTCAGGGATGACGGTATCGACTTCTACTGTCAACTGATTAGTTGCAGTTGAGCTAAACCCTTCAGAGGTTGCTGAGTCTAGTTTGACAGTGAAGACTATATCATCGTTGACTATATCTATGCTCTTTAGAGTGTCACTACTGATGTCAATTGACCAAGTATTATCAGCTGAAGGGGTTGTGGTGCCGATTTTGGTGTCTGCGCCATTAATAGAGGCTAAGACTGTGATTGTTGAGTTGTTGAGGTAGTCACCACTAACTGTACCTGTCAGAGTTTGAGTTGAATGGTATTCATCGTTATTTAATATGTTGTCACCAAGATCGTCAATGGTTACTGTAATGCTAGGGGATATGCCTGAATGATATGTGTTAGTGAGATCGTTATCTGTATCGCTGTTTGAATCTAAGCCTACGTTATCGGGTGTATTCTTGTTGCTGGCATTAATTGATTGAGTGTCAAAGTTATTAGTAGCTGTGGCTTCTTGGCCAGTTCTGTGTATGTAAACGGGTTGGCTGCTCCCCTCATTATTGGAAAGGAGGTTATCAGTATCGCGACTATCGCGGTCTTTAGTTGTGTTTTGAAAATCAGCATCAAAAGGTATTACAGCATCACTATTTTGAATGTCTGCTTGAGTATAACTTTTATTATTGCTATTTGAGTTGAACTCGAACACAGCGCCGGGACTGTACTGTATGACTTCCCCAATTTGAACGACGTCTCCTACCTCAAGGGGTATAATTTCACCATTTGGTTTGATAACAAACAGCTCGCCTTTAATAATTGCTTTAAGGGTGAGATCTTGAGTCGCTTTAATAAAGATTGGTGCAGCCATAATACATTATCCTGTTTGCATTCATCCATGTGATAAAATTTAAGAAAGGGTGTGTTAGGGTAAGTTTATAATCACTCCCTTAACCTACTTAAGTCTAATAGGCTTCCTAGGGCTGTCAAATGAGAGAAAGTGGTAATTAGCGTGAAAAAAATATTAACAATATTTAAGAAGCCTTTTGATTACAATTGAATCTTTTTGTATCCAAAGGGCAAAGGGAGAGTTAATCATTAAAAAGGCAAGTGTACTTAAACAAGGTGTACCAGTAAGTTGAGTTTTTACTTTACCTATCAATAAGTATTAATACTTTTTGATAAATGCGTTACCAAGTGAAAGTTAATAGAAAAAGAAAATAATGGCGTGAAATGGCCTCAGCACTTCGATGAGGTTGACAGGTATCTTAGAGTGAATTTGGCTGACTCGATAGAAAAAACCACCTTGAAGGTGTAATGCCGATCATTTAACGATTTATTGATCGGTTGACTGATCGTTTAAATGCGTCAAAATCCGAGTCCTATCTCTA
>NZ_CANLZC010000216.1 GCF_947495455.1 uncultured Shewanella sp.
GACGATCAATTGAACGATCTTTCAGATACGGTATAAAGACCTCTACGTTGTATGGAGGTCATTAATGGAACTATCTAAAGCACTTGACTTTATTGCTCAATCATCACCTAATAATATAGAAACGCTTTGTGATATTTTACCCCTAGAATTGATTCAAAAAGCGTTTGAACAAACTGATACAGTCACGTTTAGAAAGCGAAAGTTGCCGCTGGAATCTATGGTTTGGCTTGTGATTGGTATGGCCATATACAACGATAAACCCCTCTCACAAATCATTAATATGCTTGATATTGTGGATAGGGATAAAAAAGCGTTTGTAGCCCCTAGTGCTGTTATTCAACGTCGACAAGATTTAGGCGTTCAAGCCATCGAATCGGTATTTGACTTAACACAAGCTCACTGGCACAAAGAAGCTCACCACCCACAGTGGAATGGCTTATCGTTACTTGCCGTCGATGGTGTCGTGTGGCGTACCCCCGACACACCTGAAAATAACGCTCAATTCAGTAAATCAACGAATAATGCGAGCCAATCACAATATCCTCAAGTGAGGATGGTTTGCTTGATGGAATTAAGTAGCCATTTAATTGCTGGTAGTGCATTTGATGACTATAAAGTAAGTGAAATGCGTCTGGCTGAGCAGCTTATAGATAAGGCAAATGATCATTCATTAACACTCTTTGACCGTGGATTCTATTCAACGGGTTTGCTCCATCAATGGGCAAATACGGGCACTGAACGTCACTGGCTTATTCCACTAAAAAAGTCGACACAATATGAGATAGTCAGAAAGTTGGGACGGCAAGACGCTATCGTACGAATTAACTCAAGTGCTCGTTCTAGAAAATACTGGCCAGATTTGCCAGAGCAAATAGAAGTTAGACTCGTCTCTCGCAAAATGAATGGAAAACTAAGACAAGTATTAACATCAATGACTGACCCATTGCGATATCCAGTGGTTGAAATAGCGGACTTATATGCCCATCGATGGGAAATAGAGCTAGGCTACCGAGAGCAAAAACAATATATGTTAGGTAACAGGCTAACGCTAAGAAGTCGTAGACCAGATATGATAAAACAAGAACTGTGGGGGATATTGCTTAGTTATAATCTAGTGCGTTATCAGATGGTGAAAATGGCAAATATGCTGAAAGGCGATTATTTGCCATATCAATTAAGCTTTAACGGTTCCCTAGCCCATATTATAAGGTTATTAGTGGGCTTACCATTTTCTTCACCTGGTGCAATTCCGGGGCAACTTAAACATTTTTACGAATTAACCCCGAGCTTGTTACTTGCCCCGAGAGGAGAAAGAACCAATCGAAGGGAGGTCAAACATAGGCCAAGAACTTACTCCCTAAAATTATATTAGCTCTTAACTGACCAGTATTA
>NZ_CANLZC010000217.1 GCF_947495455.1 uncultured Shewanella sp.
GCCTATGTTGATTGATACAGGCAATTACACACCACCTCGAAATGAGCTTGAGCAACAACTGTGTCACATTTGGCAAGCCGTTTTGGGGCTGGATAAAGTGGGGATCCATGATAACTTTTTTCGTATTGGTGGTAACTCCATCAATGCCATACGTCTTATCGCGAAGGCGAGCACTCTGCTTGATAAGGATTTCTCTTTAGCTGAGCTATTTACCTACCCAACAGTGGCTGGCTTGTCACATCATTTACAAGTGATGGTGGGTAGTGAGGTATTACTTATTCCCTCGAGAGATAAAAGGGTTTTATCCCCTCTTTCTTTCGCTCAAGAGCGCTTATGGTTTCTTGAGCGTTTCGAGGCGGGCAGTGATACGTACCATATGCCTTATTTGGTGCAGTTACAGTCGACAACCAATGCTGAATTATTGTTAGCAGCGATTAATCAACTTGCACAACGTCACCCAGTGCTGAACAGTGTGTACTTGGAAGCGGAGTCGGGTGAAGGTTATACCCAAGAGCGGGAAAGTCCGCTTAAATATCAAGTGCAACAATGTGCGTCAAAAACTGAACTTGAACAGAGTGTTAGGCTTGAGATTCAAACGTCATTTAATTTAAGTGAGCAAGCGCCGTTGCGTTTGTGTCGTTATGATGTGGATGATAGCCGCTATTTGTTATTAATGTGGCATCACATTGCTTTTGATGGTTGGTCAACTGAGATTTTTATTGATGAATTGATGGAATTTTATCAAGCACTTGATGCTGGTATTGAGCCTGAACTTACTGAATTATCTATTAGTTACTCTGACTTTGCTATATGGCAACGTGATTATTTACAAGGTGAGGTGCTGAAGGGGCAACTGAATTATTGGCGCGCTCAGCTAGCGGATATTGAAATCTTGAATTTACCGACCGACAAGACTCGACCGACACAAGTGGATTATTGCGGGGCTGATTTTGAGCAAGTGTTAGCGGTGTCTTTATCGAATGATTTAAGAGCGCTGGCACGAGCGCAAAATACGACTTTATTTACTGTGATGCTCAGTGCATTTTACTTAACCTTGAGCCAACTTTGTCATCAAGAAGATATTATAGTTGGTGCGCCGTCGGATAATCGGCATCTGGCGCAAACACAATCGCTAATTGGCTTTTTTGTTAATTCGCTGGCACTACGAACACAAGTGTCTCCCCATTTAACTTGTTCAGATTTAATCGCTCAAGTGGATAAATGTGTGCAAGGTGCAAGAATTCATCAAGATTTACCGTTTGATAAATTGGTGAATGAGCTGGGGGTTGAGCGTGACCTGTCACGGCATCCTATTTTTCAGGTGATGTTTAGCGTGCAAAGTTTTAGTGCGAGAGTTAAAAGTG
>NZ_CANLZC010000218.1 GCF_947495455.1 uncultured Shewanella sp.
CTCTTATATGGACTCCCGTGAGTAATCAACCTTTTTGTTCAGTAAAATGAGTAAATGCGAACTTATATACGGGTTCTATGTGGAGAGCGACTCCGACCCTAAGATGATTTCGCACCAGTAGGTCACATCTCGTTCACAGCATCTTAGTGCTTCAGAGACAGGCTGACTTCTACCGGTTGATTTTACTACTTTTAAATCGCATTTTGGTTGATTGACTTACTCTATGCTGACAGCATGGTTGGTTTATATACAGTGTCGTTTTTAATGAGTGCCAGTGCCGTTCGGACTGTTTTGTTTGCTAAAGCAACCGCTGCCACTTTCTTGCCTCGTCGAGAGATCAGATTTTGTAACCATAATCCTTTTTCTGTCGTTGCTGTATTCTTAGATACATTCTTAACAACAGACATAGCTCCTTGGAAAAGCAGACTTCTGAGTTGCCTATCTCCATTGTATTTTGAAATATGCCCAAGACGTGTCTTTCCACCTGAAGAGTGCTGTTTTGGTGTCAGGCCAATACAGGCCGAAGCATCTCTTCCTTTTGCAAACTCACTCCCATCACTAAGACGGACAGACAAAGCTAAAGCCCCCATAGGGCCAACTCCTTCGAGTTTACTGAGTTTGACACAGGTTGGGTTGAGGCGCACCTGCCGATTGATCTGTTTATCAAAGTATTCAATTTGTTTATTGTGCACTTCAAGCATAGTGTGCTGCGCTAGCAGTACCTGACGAAATAGATCCGGTAATCCATTTTCAGCATCCTCAAGGATTTCTGGCACAAGCTTAATAAGCTTACTATTTCCTAGTGCTATAGGCAGACCAAATTCAAGCAGCAGGCCACGAATTTGATTCATCAGGGCTGTACGATGTTCAACTTGTAACTTCCTAACACGTTGTAAAGCTTGCAAGGCCTGATTTTCAGGCGTCAATATCGCACATGAACGAAGGTGCGCCATCCGTGCAGCGACGGCAATAGCAAAAGCATCATTTTTGTCTGTTTTTTGTCCGACAAGTAAGCCTTTTACTGCTTTAGGATGGATCAATTTAACGGTATGACCGAAGCTTTTTGCCAGCCTAGCCCAATGATGAGCACCACCACACGACTCCATGGCAACTAGGGCTGGTTTATGAGTAGAAAGTAGCTTCGTCAACGCAGCCCTACCTATCTGCTTATTAGAATGTTCAGTATCATCGGGGAGTAATTTACAAACCTGTAAATGAGTTTTTGCCAAATCGATAGCAAGAAGAATAGAATTTTTCATGTGTGGGCTCCATTGGCTAATTGGTCAAATTCAGACCGTACTCCTTCGAGGGAAGGGAGTCCATACATCTCGTTCG
>NZ_CANLZC010000219.1 GCF_947495455.1 uncultured Shewanella sp.
CCACGGTGTGGTTCATGACTGGGGTGAAGTCGTAACAAGGTAGCCCTAGGGGAACCTGGGGCTGGATCACCTCCTTATTACAATGAATAATTGATTCCTGTGCGTGTTCACACAGATATGCTTGTCGAAAAGAAAGAACAAGATATACACGCTTATTTTAGGCGAAGTTAATTTGTTTCAAGTCAAGGCACTTGAGGAGTGAAGAGGGAGTGTAGTTCACTACATGACTGATTGAACGACGAAAGTAACGAAGAATTGGGACAAAGAAACAAGTATAAATGGGTCTGTAGCTCAGCTGGTTAGAGCGCACCCCTGATAAGGGTGAGGTCGGTGGTTCAAGTCCACTCTGACCCACCAAATCTTATCTACTCTTTGTTAGTTTAATACTCGCTTAAGAAAAGCTAAGCGTCGCATTAAACTGCCTCGATTAGATTGCGATTTGGTATTTTATATCGATTATCTTGTTTGACTGCATGTAAATGGGGCTATAGCTCAGCTGGGAGAGCGCCTGCCTTGCACGCAGGAGGTCTGCGGTTCGATCCCGCATAGCTCCACCATTTACTTAGGTTTTGGAAATAATAGTTGTGATTTGAATAGCTTGAAAAAGCGGTTCGATTACTCTCAATAATTCCAGTATTTACTTGCAAATAGGATAGAGATGCCAAAGATAAATAGAATAATTTATCTTTGGCTTTTTTAAGCCAGTTCTTTAACAATTTGGAAAGCTGATAGTATTAATATAAAGAGATGGCGACGATGTCGCGGTTTTTAATATTAGTGCGAAATAAAATTGAGTTCTCAAAACACTTAACATTAAGTGTCTTGGCTTATGAATTAACATTCACTTGTTGATGATTGAGTAAAATTCTAATTTTGGCGAAAGTAGAAACCATTAGTTGCGATACAGCAGTCAATAATACCCTTATTGATGGCGAGTAGATAAAGCGCAGTTAATCATGTGGCTGTCGAAGCCGTAGGTTGAGCGATGAGGGCGTGTAGTTCACTACATAACCGAAGAGCGAGATTTACAATAAAGACAGGCGCTTGAGTAACAAGCGGAAACTCATTTGGGTTGTATGGTTAAGTGACTAAGCGTATATGGTGGATGCCTTGGCAGTCAGAGGCGATGAAGGACGTAGTAACTTGCGAAAAGCGTTGGCGAGCTAGTAACAAGCATTTGAGCTAACGATGTCCGAATGGGGAAACCCACTCACATAAGTGAGTATCACAACCTGAATACATAGGGTTGTGAGGCGAACCCGGGGAACTGAAACATCTAAGTACCCGGAGGAAAAGAAATCAACCGAGATCCCCCTAGTAGCGGCGA
>NZ_CANLZC010000220.1 GCF_947495455.1 uncultured Shewanella sp.
ACAGCCTACAGCCTTAAACGCGGACTACCAACGCCGCGCTAGCCTAGCCTTCTCCGTCTCTCCATCGCAGTTAGCAAAAGTACAGGAATATTAACCTGTTTCCCATCGACTACGCCTTTCGGCCTCGCCTTAGGGGTCGACTCACCCTGCCCTGATTAACATTGGACAGGAACCCTTGGTCTTTCGGCGAGGGAGTTTTTCACTCCCTTTATCGTTACTCATGTCAGCATTCGCACTTCTGATACCTCCAGTGTGGGTTACCCCTTCACCTTCAACGGCTTACAGAACGCTCCTCTACCGCACTAGTGTAAACACTAGTACCCGTAGCTTCGGTGTATTGCTTAGCCCCGTTAAATCTTCCGCGCAGGCCGACTCGACTAGTGAGCTATTACGCTTTCTTTAAATGATGGCTGCTTCTAAGCCAACATCCTAGCTGTCTAAGCCTTCCCACATCGTTTCCCACTTAGCAATAACTTTGGGACCTTAGCTGACGGTCTGGGTTGTTTCCCTTTCCACGACGGACGTTAGCACCCGCCGTGTGTCTCCCGTATAGTACTCATTGGTATTCGGAGTTTGCAAAGGGTTGGTAAGTCGGGATGACCCCCTAGCCTTAACAGTGCTCTACCCCCAATGGTATTCGTACGAGGCGCTACCTAAATAGCTTTCGAGGAGAACCAGATATCTCCCGGTTTGATTGGCCTTTCACCCCCAGCCACAAGTCATCCGCTCATTTTTCAACATAAGTCGGTTCGGTCCTCCAGTTGATGTTACTCAACCTTCAACCTGCCCATGGCTAGATCACCGGGTTTCGGGTCTACACCTTGCAACTAAACGCGCAGTTAACACTCGGTTTCCCTACGGCTCCGCTATTCGCTTAACCTCGCTACAAAATGTAAGTCGCTGACCCATTATACAAAAGGTACGCAGTCACGGCCTCTCGCTCTCGAAAGAGCTGAACCGCTCCCACTGCTTGTACGTATACGGTTTCAGGTTCTATTTCACTCCCCTCACAGGGGTTCTTTTCGCCTTTCCCTCACGGTACTGGTTCACTATCGGTCAGTCAGGAGTATTTAGCCTTGGAGGATGGTCCCCCCATATTCGAACAAGATATCACGTGTCCCGTCCTACTCGTTTTCACCTAAAGTTAGTTTTCATGTACGGGGCTATCACCCTGTGCCGCTGTGCTTTCCAACACATTCCACTAACACCCTTTAGGCTTAAGGGCTAACCCCCGTTCGCTCGCCGCTACTAGGGGGATCTCGGTTGATTTCTTTTCCTCCGGGTACTTAGATGTTTCAGTTCCCCGGGTTCGCCTC
>NZ_CANLZC010000221.1 GCF_947495455.1 uncultured Shewanella sp.
TTTGCAAACGCTAATGCCGCGCCTAAACGTTTATTATTGACGATATCTCCTTGCTGAACATGCCTTAAGGTATCAAATACGCTATAAGACAATTCCTCACCACAATGACGTATGGCTATCGTGCCATCAGGATAATCATAAATCATGACCCGTTTGTGAACTAACCGCTTGGTTTTTTCTGTTGGGTCAAGTAGGTAAATGACTTTATCGTACTGTAATGTCAGTGAGTTAGAGACTGTACGACTCATCTGCTTAGTAAAAATATCATCCAGTTCAACCGCTGATTCTTGTACCGGACGATGCGCGTCTTGTGAAGAGCGCGCTGTACAAGCAAAGCGGCGATTAAAATCTGCCATAAATTCAGGAAGCCAAGCATTGGCCTCTTCGATGGTATTGATGCCTGCAAGGCGCATTTCTTTTATGAGGCGATCTTGGAGTGTTCTATTGGCTCGTTCCACTCGACCTTTAGCTTGTGAGCTATTAGCACAAATCAAGTCAATATTAAGCTCATACAGCGCGCGGCTATACTGAGTCATTTGTTTACTGCTTTTACGACTGGGTGAATGCACCTTAAAGACTGAGTGTTTATCGCTATAAAAAGCAGTGGGTTTACCGTAATTATCAATATATTCACGGGTGGTATTCATGTAGTCGAACGTCGTTTCTGACTCACAAAAATGCAATGACATCAGCTGACTCGTTGCATCATCTATATACACTAACAAACAACACTTAGGTGAGCGCCCTTCAAACCAATCATGGTAAGAGCCATCAATTTGAACCAAATCACCATAACAGTCACGACGATGACGAGGTTGATAGATTTTCCTTTTCTTTCTCTTGCGAACACGCCATAACCCCTCAGTAATCAACCATTTTCTTAAGGTTTCACTGGACAATTTAATACCGTGTAGCTCAGCGAGTTTTTCACAGGCAAAGGTGGGTTTAAAATCTGCATATTTCTGCTTAACCAGTGTCAGAACTTGATTTCTAAATTCAGGTGAAAATCGGCGATTACTGGGCTGTCCACGACGTTTAGACAATAAGCCCACTTCACCATTTTGACGAAATTGATTCACTAATCTTTGGATATGCCGACGAGTCAGCCCTAACATTGACGCAGCGGTCATTTGGGTTAATTTTTTATTGCAAACATCCTTAATGACACCAATGCGGTGCAGCTCTTTTTCGCTCATCGTAATTAACATGGCACCAATCTAATACACTGGATTATTTGGGCCCAGCATACCAAAATGTGACATCTCTAAATTGGGAAAATGTGACATTACTATATTGAATCTACA
>NZ_CANLZC010000222.1 GCF_947495455.1 uncultured Shewanella sp.
ATTGGCAGCCAATGGCCGTATATCAATCAGTAATACTTATTTTGAATTAGATGATGTGAAAGAACGTGTTTCTAATGCGTTTGAAAACTTAGTGACTTACCTTAATGTGCATTCTAATAAAACACTTAATCCAAACACAATTGATGAACAAACTGACATTGAGATTTCTGAATATATGAATAAAACTGGCACTATCTACACGTTAGTCTCAACGGATCTTGTCATGTTATTTATTATTACCAATCATTTATATAATATATTAAACATGAAGCATTATCTTTATCAGCATGGGGGCTTGGTTTATCCCACTTTGTATGCCTATATCGATCATTTAAATGAATATATTACCACGATTGTTATTCCCATGCTGTCAAAAAAGCAAGAAGATGATTATAAAAAACGCATTAAAAATTATAATGATATCACAGGTAATCTCTCTAAATTATTGAGTAATAGTAATAATAAGTATTTAAAAAAGTTTTCAAAATCAATAGGCAAAATAGACAAAGAAGACATCAATAAAGCCGCTTATATGTATTCAGGCCCTTCGGCAAATATCGCCTCTTTGGTCGCCAAAAAATCTTTTACGAATATTGCAAATGACATGGGGCAAGTCAGAGACTTTATTGTGAATATTGCCGAGCAAAAAGGGCATTACAATAATATGAGTGCGCTCATTAAAGAAAATCAAAAGAAAATTGATTTCTCAAAGCGAATGATTAAAGAAAAGCCTAACCAAGGGATGACAGGTAATTTTACTGCATTTACGGGAGGTAATTTATCGGCAAAGCTGCGTCTAGCTATGCCGATATTTGAAATTATTCGAACGACACAAGCCGCTTTTCATAATATTATTTATTCCGTTGAGCGTGCCGCGCCCAGTGCAATTTTAAAGTATTATCATAGCTCTATGCCCTTGGGGACTTATACGTCCACATTATTTAAACCCATATTGCGTTTATTGTTTCATTATAATGAAGCGGCATTAAAAAGCAGTTTGCTTAATGCTTATATTGGTCAAGCTTATGTCAGAATGTTTGAATATTACGATGCCTTTTTTTATGATTCTGGCACTAAAAAAGACATGAAAGATTTTAAGATCGTACTTGGAAAGGGATATAAAAAAGAAAATATCAAGGTGAAAATCACCCCCAAAGTTCCTGAGAATAATGCTGATAATCTGTATTCAATCACCGAGATTCAATTTGATGCAGCTGGTATTACTATAGGGCGAAAGGACATATTAGACACGCTTTTTCCTATACCGAAGAAATTAGCAC
>NZ_CANLZC010000223.1 GCF_947495455.1 uncultured Shewanella sp.
TTGTATGGATAATAAACCCACATAATTACAAATTATTCCCAGTTTCGGGTAATGTGAGACCCAGGCTTTAGCTGCAACTAAAGCTTTCATTTGTCGTAGTTCGATTGAGCGATGGCTCCTCTATTGAGAGACCGATAACAAGAAAGAACGCGACAAACGACTCCAAGCAAAATACTCGAATAGTCTACTGGGTCTCGAACCCGCATTTGCAAGCAAGAGTTAGCTTATTATGAAATCAAAAACTAATCAAAACATTAACGTCGGGGTTGATACTGGTAAGTTCCAACTCGACATTTATATTCGACCTCTTGATATCTTTTTCACCGTTTCTAACGATGAAAAAGGAATTAAAGAAGCTGTTAACCTCATTAAAAAACATAACCCTGACCGTATAGTCATTGAAGCAACTGGTCGTCTTGAAATGCCCTTTATCATCGCTTGTGCTAACGCCAATTTACCCTTTGTGATAGCCAATCCTATTCACGTAAAACGTTTCGCGGGCGCTATAGGCCAACGTGCTAAAACCGATAAGTTAGATGCACAGCTTATTGCGCATTACAGTGAAGCAATTAAACCTCAATTATCGACACTAAAACCCGATGTCATGCAGGCTATGAGCGATTTAGTTTCAAGACGAAACCAGCTATTGGTCATGCAAACCATGGAGAAAAACAGACTACAAATTCTTCCCAAAGCGCTCGCAATGACGATCAAGCCAATCTTAACTGTTTTCAAAAATCAAATAACAAAAATAGAAGATAAAATTGTTAAGCTGATCGAATCAAACACTGACTACCAAGCCAAAAATATCATTCTTCAAAGCATGAAAGGGATAGGTAAAATTGCCGCCGCCTCAATCATCAGCAATTTACCAGAGCTCGGGTATATTAATAACAAAGAAGCCAGCTCGTTGGTCGGTGTAGCGCCTATGAATAAAGAAAGTGGTCGCTTCAAAGGCCATCGAAAGATCCAAGGAGGTCGGCATCAAGTGAGAACCGTTTTGTACATGGCAATGATGTCAGCAATACAATCTAATCCCGTTTTTAAAGCCACTTATCAGCGATTAGTGGCTGCTGGTAAACCCAAGAAAGTCGCCATCATAGCCTGTATAAGAAAAATGGTTGTTATCTTAAATTCAATGTTAAGAGATGGCGTTTTGTGGAAAGCATCAAAAGCTTGAAATTAACGATTGACACCATAGTCTCTTGTTA
>NZ_CANLZC010000224.1 GCF_947495455.1 uncultured Shewanella sp.
GCAGGAGCAATTAACGACCTTGCCTACAGCATGTTGAATTCCCGCTGAAAGATCACTTATATAATGGAATTGGTATTTACTCTTGGATCACGTTTGTCCCTTTTAACGCAAATAACATGACTTCTAATAGTTGAATATACAATAAGCATGGATTGGGGTGTAATTCTCGGCAATAACGGCAATTAATGGCTTTTCCTAATGAAAAAGCCCCCTCACCTTTTTCATTGGGCTTTAACGCAACAGTGAGTTGTCTCTTCATAAAAGCGGTTTTGACATCGGCAACAGATAATGCCCAATATTCAGTTGAATGAATATAAAATAACACATTCGTGCGGTCACTGGCGCAAGCACTGTAGTTTGCAAATAAACTCGCGCGATCGGTTAATGCTAATTTCATCGCTTTCCTTAGCTCCTTCCATCCATATTTACTCACTGTCAGTCATCGGCTCAATGATGATTATAGCCAGTAAACACTCTCTTCTTATTACAGTTTATTACACGCTTAACGCTTGAATACATTGTTCTCGAATTGCCCAAATCAATGGCGCCTTATCAAGGCCAAACCTATTTTGAATAAATTGATAATGAAAAGAGGGTTTAGCGGTTTGTATTTCATCAGGAAGTATATTTTTCTCAATAAAAAACACCTTAATGGGTTCACAGCTCGGTTTCATCAAACGGGTTAAATCCACTCGTTGATTTTGATAAGTTAAATAACAATGAGCTTCAGGAATAAAATCTTGCCTATATTGCTTGAGCACTTTCCCGACGCCCGGAGTATTCGCTTCTGTCATTCCATAGATCCCCATAGTCAATTCAACATCAATGTTCAACTCATCGGCCAATGCTTTTAGCAACGCATGTTTGGTACTACAAGTCCCTTTTTGCTCTTCAATCACACTCATATAATTGCAACTATCTTGAGTGCGACCATAAGGTAAGTACCACACCCATTGACAGATTTGATGAAAAGACTCAAAGCCCAACTTCAATAAAGTGCCAGAAATGGGCTCATTAGGGTTGAGCGCTTCATTGGGTAATATTGAATACATAGTCGATGTTCACTCCTTGAATGTTTATCCATTATATACCCGTGACTGATGAATCCCCAGTTTTTTTACTCACAGGTGATTCCCAGGAAGTTGATTTTATTTGGGAA
>NZ_CANLZC010000225.1 GCF_947495455.1 uncultured Shewanella sp.
GGATTGATAAAAGACACAGACTTGTGTGACATGTCTACTTTGCTCCCTAATGTGACATCTTTAACTTGCCTTAACACGCACCGGACACACAAGTTGCATATAAAGCCGCCTGTTTTAATATCCAATTAGGAATATTCTCATTAATAACGATATCACTAAATGAAACACTTCCTGTTGGTTTTAATACTCTATATATTTCTCTCATGACTTTATTCTTATCAGATGATAAATTAATCACACAGTTTGAAATCACTCTATCGATACTCATATTATCCAGAGGAATAGCTTCAATTAACCCATTCTTTAACTCAACATTATTCAGTTGTAAGCTATCCACTTTTTTTTGCGCAATAGACAACATCTCATCAGTCATATCTATGCCTATGACTCGCCCACTTTGTCCTACTTTTTCAGCTGCAAGGATAACATCTAGCCCAGTACCACACCCTAAGTCTAATACTGTTTCTCCTGCTTTAATCTTGGCAATATCAATGGGATTACCACAAGAAAAATTATACTCAAATATGTGACTATCAATATCAGCAAGTCCATCAATAGCGTATCCTGAAAGAGATAAAATAGCATCGCTTTTAGTAGCCATGATCCTTCCGTTCTCACTAAAAGATGACTGTGTGGAAAGTGCGTTTGCATAGGCTTTTCTAATGGTATCTTTATTAAAGCTATCCTTTTTATGTTGCATATTAACCAACCTTCTCGTTTTCTATCTAAAAAATATTTCCATTATGAAGCTATTAATTTATAATTCCCTTTCACATGTTACTCTCTTAGAAATAATTTAAGTTTAAGGCGTGAGCTAATTTATTGCCTGAAATTACATTTTAGTTTTACTGAACAATTTTTCAACAAACAAAAAGATTGATAAAAAAACGAAAAATGAAAACTTAATAAAAACAATATAAAGACAGATAACACCACAGTTAATACATTAATAATGAAAGTATGATTTTAAAGACACAATCTAAATTTTGGTATTAGTTTAGTATTAGTTTTAAAGCATTTTCAACTAACAGTCTTCTTTTAAGTATTATAAAAGTATTAGACAAGTATTGACGTGGTTTAATTGATACGACTAACCCAGTTAAGACATAATTGATTTAACTGGAGATTGAAATGAAAACACGTAA
>NZ_CANLZC010000226.1 GCF_947495455.1 uncultured Shewanella sp.
GGGGCTTCGAATGCCTTGTGGAATGAGGCTTACAGAGCCACTTTGGACTTTTCGCTGAAATGGGCGCAAAACCCCAATTCAGTTGACCAGGTCATATGAAAGTGAGTATGAAAAGGAATGGAGATGTGAGTTTCTTAGATTATTTTAATGTATAGTATCTTCATACTTTTTAAGTGTCAGCATTTAAATAAGTCCTTAAGTACCAAAATAGTCTAAAGGGAGGTTGAAATGCATACATCAGAGCTTGATGCAAATTTATCCCAACAATTACTGTCTAAAAAAAAATATCGTCATTTAATTGGCTACTTAATTTCCAGTGCAATTGCAGGAGAAATTGTCGCGGCAAAAGCATACGCTCAAATGTCCCTTCTGACCGAAAATAGGTTTGAAATGAAGACACTTCTAAAAGAAGGCCAAGAAGAATTAATGCATGCAGATATGTTAGAAAAATTAGCTAAACAGCTAAATGTTCCGTTTGTAAATCGTATTATCGAACCTGAATGGAAAAATATTCTTGCTTTTATCAAAGAAAAAGCCAACAACAATGATTATATGAGTTGCTTTCTCGCTCAGGAAATCGTCTTAGAAAGTATGGCGATTGTACTCTACCAAACCATGTCTGGTGAAGGTTCTGAAGTGGATAATATCACCGCAAAAGTAACAAGCCGCATTCTAGCAGATGAACTAGAGCACGTTGAATCTGGAGTCAATTACCTCAAGGATAATCTGAATAAAAATAAATTACTGACCTATGAAAAGTTAAATGAAGTCAATGATAGAGTATTGCCACAAGTTTATAATTTAATCCGTAATGGGTGTGATTCCCTATGCAGTGAAATGAATGTGGAATGCGGTACCTTTGGTCCTGAAGAAATTGGTCTCGATTTTGACACATTAAGATTAAATGCGCTTGACCGATATATGGAAACCCTCGATGAAGCTGGCGTTGAACCAGAGTTCATTAGCCGATTAATGTTAAACGTAGCAGGCTTTAACAACAAAGATTCTGCGATGCAGCAACAATGCTGTTGTTATACCCGTGATACTTGAAGATGCAGGATTCAGCTGGAATTAAAAGCCTTTTAGGCAAGGCTTTGAACAGCGTGCC
>NZ_CANLZC010000227.1 GCF_947495455.1 uncultured Shewanella sp.
CATTGTGTCACCTATATTGATATGAAACTGATTATACAGTCTCTAAGTAGGTGGCCAAATTCACTATACCTCTTCACACTGCAAATAATCACTTAAGTGCCTATGCATGCAAAAAGAGCATATTAGTTAATCCTAACCATTATTTATGTTTATCACTTTTTCCACCTTATTGTTAAGCCAATGTTTATTAATTAATTTTTAAATGTTTATTAAACTTTTTTTCATTATTTTTCTAATAGGGTTAAGTGAAAATTAACGTAAAAAAAAGGCTAAGTGAATGGTTTTATCCCGTATGTTTTTAAAGTTAGTTTGTTTTTTATTTTTTGGTTTTGATCACTCTAATAATAAATCCATAAAGATGGGAGATAAAAAGAATGAAATGGCGCAATAATAAACGCAACACGAACCCTATCACTCCGCTATGTCTTTTGTTAGGAATAAGCTTCATTAATACTGTAACCGCTGCAATTGATGCTGATGATGATAAAGTCAACCGATTAGCATTACAGGGACAAATTGATACGCAAGCCCCCTTATCCAAAACATTATGGGCAGGTGCTCATAACGCTTATGCTTCCTATGAATGGGATGCCGCGCCTTACACTGATGTCAATCAATGGTATTCACCAAATGATTTATTTAATCGTGGTATTCGAGAAATGGAATATGATGTCTATCCCGCATCAAGCATTAGCTCCACACCTCAAATGTGCCATTTAGGCTTAGAAGAAAAGACCATGTGTATTTATATGTTTGGTACCGCAGCGACACTGGGTGAGGGGTTAGACGAAATTACCGATTATTTAGCCAATCATAAAGATGAAGTCATTTTACTTAAATTTGAAGCCTATGATTCTAGTTACCATACCAATTTCAGAAATAAAATCGGTGAAAAAATCGAAAGCCGATTAGGTGACTACGTCTTCAAACCCAGTGATTGGGGCTATGGCGATGATGACTGTGCCTCTTTACCTGTGCAAACACTGACAAAACAAGATGTACTTGATGCAGGTCGTAATGTGATCTTATTTAACCTGAACTCGGGATAAGAAATTGAACTAATAGCCCTCTTTGTGATCAGATCTTTCGACCAAGATTAATC
>NZ_CANLZC010000228.1 GCF_947495455.1 uncultured Shewanella sp.
AAACGTCGCTCTACCTTCCCCATCCTTGGGGTCGTCCATAAATAAGCGATAACGCCGTAGAAAGGAGCGACAAGCGCTGTCCGTAGGATTCACTAAACGTGTTTACTCTTTGTTGAGAGACATTCGCTTAAAATGACTAAGCGTCACCCCTCTTGCCGCGATTAAAACACGTTTATCTCGGACATAATTTAATCATGAAATATCAACAGACCCTAGTCAAATTCTACAAATAATCATCAAAATACTCACAATTCAATCAACATCCTGAACAAAATAAAATTAATATTTTAAAAATCAATAGATTAAATATTGGTATATTGCTTGCTTAAAAATACTCATTGAAATCACAATACAAAAGGGATGACCAAATATGTTCCGTACTCTAATCGTTATGAGTGTTTTATTACTGTCTGTATCTGGATGCATTATCTATGTTGAAGGTGCCAACCACTCTTCTCTAAAACATAAACAGGAAACCAGAATACTTAATACAGAAGATCTTAGCAGCCTTATGGCTAATGTCGGCGCTGGACAATTAACAATTAATGGTGTCAAAAGTCAAAAAGAGATTAAACTCACGGCAAACATTTATTATCATGAAAATACGCCTTATATTTTGACGCTAAAAAAATATGGCGATATAGCAAAATTAAACACCAGCTTTGAACAACACAAGAATATGCGCCCAAATCCTTACATGGATCTCGTCCTATCTATTCCTGCCTATTTTTCACTCGATATCAATGATGGCTCAGGTGCAATAAAAATAACCAATATGGAAGCTAACATTCAACTCAATGATGGCTCTGGAAATATCCAAATTATCGGTGGACATCAACTTGATATCCAAGATGGTTCCGGCAGTATCATCATCAAAAACAATTCAGGAAATACAACGGTTACTGACGGTTCAGGGATGATGACAATTCGCAATAGTGCTGGAGATCTGATAATTGATGATGGCTCTGGTGACATAAAGCTTCAACACATCGCTGGTAATATCAGCATCACAGATGGTTCAGGCGATATATACCCGTGACTGAGGGATCCCCACTTTTCTGGCTCATAAACAATGAATACTGATTGTGAAGTGAGCCAAGT
>NZ_CANLZC010000229.1 GCF_947495455.1 uncultured Shewanella sp.
GTGTAAGCGTTGTGAGGCGTTGAGCTAACTGATACTAATGACTCGTGAGGCTTAACCATACAACCCTAATGGGTTTTACGAAAGTAATGGTAACTTAGCAAAATTAGAAAGAACACTTAATGTAAGTGACACTCAATTTATTTTTTTTTGACTAACGTTGAAAGCAGCTTTTCAAATTCAATTTTATGTCTGGAAACCATAGCATTGTGGTCCCACCTGATCCCATTCCGAACTCAGAAGTGAAACGCAATCGCGCCGATGGTAGTGTGGGGTCTCCCCATGTGAGAGTAGGTCATTTCCAGGCGCCACTTTTAATTTTACTTTTTTATAAAAAGTAAGACAAAAAATAATGCTCATAAGAGCACGTCTCCTAACCATGACAAGTTAGCGACGATAAAAGCATTTAGTGAAGTGCTTAGGCAATTTGCTAAAGGAGCGGTAGTTCAGTTGGTTAGAATACCGGCCTGTCACGCCGGGGGTCGCGGGTTCGAGTCCCGTCCGCTCCGCCAACATAAAGATCAAAGCCTCATCAAATGATGAGGCTTTTTTCGTATATGAGATTAAAAATAATAGAGCGGTAGTTCAGTTGGGCTGATAATGTTCCATACATTATTCAGCATTCACCCCATCCATGGGAATTTTAGGGCTTTTGATTAGTCTTTTTATTAGAGAGAGCTCATTAGAAAGAGTCGGCCTGTCACGCCGGGGGCGCGGGTTCAGTTGTCATAAAGAGCAAGTCCGCTTCACAACATTAGGATAAGTCCTACTAAAAATAGTAGGGTTTTTTCGTATTGGTCATTTTAAATGATGACAAAAGCCATAATGTCATTATTTTAGCTATTTGCTAAAGGAACGGTCATCCTATTGCCTTCAATCATATTGTTACATTTATCCTTCAGTTGAAAATTGTAGGGTTTTCATAAAAGCTATGGGATAATACCAATTCCATTATATAGATGATCAATTCAGAGCTTTTCAGGCTTTTCAATTCAAGGCGCATTTATGCATTTATGCTGTAATGGTGATTCCCTTTCAAATGAATGCAACGCAGAAGTGGAATGTCTGAGCAGCTCACTTTGTG
>NZ_CANLZC010000230.1 GCF_947495455.1 uncultured Shewanella sp.
CTTAGGTGTCCCCTTATATAAAGCAGCCACATCAAGGGTTTTGAGGTAAAATACTCCAAACAACCATAATAAGCTCACTGACTGCACCATGATAAACCAAGATTTAATTCAAAATCACATAGACGAACTTTTTGGCCATAATATGCATGCAAAAAGAGTGAAGTCTTTAGCTAATGCCACTCATGGTGTCATTGAAAAAGGCTCGTTAGCCATTCATGCTATTGGTGCAGGTTTAGCGCAAGCTTGCGAGCTGAAAAGAAAATCGGCAATAAAACAGGTTGATCGATTACTGAGTAATAGCAAACTTAATGTATGGCAACTTCTTGATAGCTGGGCTGCTTATGTTATTGGTTCTCGTCGTGACATTGTTGTCTCACTCGACTGGACTGAATTTGATGCTGATGAGCACGCCACAATTGTATTAAGCATGCAAACATCACATGGACGCAATACACCGTTGTTATGGAAAACACATAAAAAACTTGGGCTTAAAGGCAATCGTAATCATTATGAAGATGAATTACTTGTCAAATTGAGAGAGATTGTGCCGCAAGAAATTGGCGTCACTATTGTTGCTGATAGAGGTTTTTGTGATACCAAGTTATTTTATTTTCTTGAGCATGAACTTGGATTTGATTACATCATTCGCATAAAGGCGACGATTAAGGTCACAGATGCCGAAGGGCAGCTTTTTCCAGTTAAAGACTTTTTGCTGCCGAGTGGCCGAGCTAAGACCTTAAAAAATGTTGAATTAACCCATCAGCGTCATCCTGTAGCGAAAGTCATTTGTACCAAGAAAAAAGGGATGAGAGCCGCGTGGTTTATTGCGTCAAGCCGAGCTGACTTAGGCACGCCTAAGGTTTTACAGTTATATGGAAAACGCTGGGGAATTGAAACAAGTTTTAGAGATATCAAGG
>NZ_CANLZC010000231.1 GCF_947495455.1 uncultured Shewanella sp.
TAAGCCACTAAACCACCTATTATATTGAGCATAAAACCATGCACACTTCGGTGTCTAGTATGCTCTATTTGTGAGATGTTCTTTAATTGGTCGTTGATTGTTTCTATGATAAACCGCCTAGATAACATCGCTCTATCCCATAATGATAATGCTTTGGCTTTCATATTTTTACGGACATTATTCACGATACTCACACCCCGTTCGAGTAACTCACTGGCTAATGCTTTGCTGATGTAACCTTTATCAGCATAGAGTTTATCCATTGAATTAACGACCATTTCTTTAACTGGCTTAGTATCATGTACATTTGCAGGCGTGATTTTTGCGGCAACGATACCACCCTGATGATTCACAATGAGGTGAAGTTTAAATCCATAAAACCATCCCATGGTGCCTTTTCCTCGACTCGCTAAGCCTGATAAGGTCTTGTGTCTTGGTATTCGTAAATTATGACAGACTTTAATACTTGTTGAATCAATAAACTCTATACCTGTTGCCTCACTTTTTAAGGATGAAAAGTAGCTACAGAGCGGTATCACAGCGTTAGGCATGACTTCAAGGAATCGGGTATAGCTCAGCAAATTGGGAAATTCTGATTTAAAGAAACGCGCTAAATATCCTGTGTAGAAGTTTTTAAAATCTCGATGATGGGAAGTATGGAAGGCAATGATAATCGTCATGATTTCACTCATTGTCATCCTACCAGAACGCTTACGTTTACGCGTTCCATCCGTTAGACATTGTTGCTCCCACTGTGGAATAAAAATAGTACAAAAATCATCGACATCACAAAATATATCTACTAACTTATCCATATGCCCTCTGCGTGATTGATTAATCTTGGTCGAAAGATCTGATCACAAAGAGGGCT
>NZ_CANLZC010000232.1 GCF_947495455.1 uncultured Shewanella sp.
GACTGTCTGTTAATGCAGGAGCAATTAACGACCTTGCCTACAGCATGTTGAATTCCCGCTGAAAGATCACTTATATAGTAGAATTGGTATAACTATCATTAACAGCTCAACAGGCGCACAATATAGAGAGTCAATAAATACTTTTTATATTGTGCTCACTTATCAAACACAATTAAAACATAATATGAATTTACTCTGTATTATCTTTGTTATTATCAATTAACACATGATCAAAACATGGCCGTTTTTCATCTTCATAATATTGAATATAATGTGCCCAATGTTTCAATTTCGCCCTATCCCGTAAATAACCTCTAGCCTCTATTCTCTTTTTACGTATACTTGGGTGACAAGTGACATAGTGAATACTCACTTTCGATTGAAATCTTTGTTCTAATCTCTCAGGCCAATGAGGATCTTGAAGCTCTCGAGTAAAAGGGCCAACAATAATAACTGCATTAGCAATAAGATTATCAACTGCAATATCAAACATTTGCTCATAGATAACCTCTCTAAAATTATCTTTAAAAAAGCAACTGTCTCTATCATTAGGATCATGATCTGATAATTTAAGCGCTAGACGAACTAAACGCTCTGACACTACATCAATATCAATCAACACCCCATGATTGACTGCTGCAAGTTGATGAGAATAGGTAGACTTTCCCGCACCAGGTGCTCCACAAACAAGAATAACCTGAGACATAATATAGCCCCCATGATTTTATTTTTATTGAGTATAGTGAACTATAGCTAAATCAATATAGAATGATAGCCTCAGAGCGGCGTTGTTGCTTAAATCTAAGGAACCATTTGGTCATTCTGTGATCTGATCTTGTCAGTACGAAAACGAGACAGA
>NZ_CANLZC010000233.1 GCF_947495455.1 uncultured Shewanella sp.
CCACCAGGCACTGTCCCGAACCCCGATTCAGGGGCCGCGGTTAGAACATCAACACTACAAGGGTGGTATTTCAAGGTTGACTCCACATCATCTAGCGACAATGCTTCAAAGTCTCCCACCTATCCTACACATGTAGGGTCAATATTCAGTGCCAAGCTATAGTAAAGGTTCACGGGGTCTTTCCGTCTAGCCGCGGGTATACGGCATCTTCACCGCAATTTCAACTTCACTGAGTCTCGGCTGGAGACAGCGTGGCCATCATTACGCCATTCGTGCAGGTCGGAACTTACCCGACAAGGAATTTCGCTACCTTAGGACCGTTATAGTTACGGCCGCCGTTTACTTGGGCTTCGATCATGAGCTTCTCCTAAGATAACCCAATCAATTAACCTTCAAGCACCGGGCAGGCGTCATACCGTATACTTCCTCTTGCGAGTTTGCACAGTACTGTGTTTTTGATAAACAGTTGCAGCCACCTGGTATCTGCGACTCCCGTCAGCTTAGAGAGCAAGTCTCATCACCAACAGGAGCGTACCTTCTCCCGAAGTTACGGTACCATTTTGCCTAGTTCCTTCAGCCGAGTTCTCTCAAGCGCCTTGGTATTCTCTACCCAACCACCTGTGTCGGTTTGGGGTACGATTCCTGCTAACCTGAAGCTTAGAAGATTTTCCTGGAAGCATGGCATCAACTACTTCAGTCCCTTAGGACCTCGTCATCAACTCTCAGCCTGCTCATTTAAGAGCGTGTGTCCGGATTTGCCTAAACACACAGCCTACAGCCTTAAACGCGGACTACCAACGCCGCGCTAGCCTAGCCTTCTCCGTCTCTCCATCGCAGTTAGCAA
>NZ_CANLZC010000234.1 GCF_947495455.1 uncultured Shewanella sp.
TTATATGAAGAACCATCTTATTTATCGCAATGTCTTCGGGATTATTTAGAATAAAAATATGAGGGGATCTTTAAGCCATTGATCCTATGAAATAATTTTCAGAGTTCTCCAGTATCACATCACTCCAAAAACTTTCTACTTCATCTCCCCCCCATGAATAAGGTCGTTGAAATCTAGGTATTTTAAAATAGCCCAATGAAAATATATCTTGAACTTCCTTATCATTAGCTTCTATTTTCAAATTTTCTCCTTAACTATTTTAATTGTATAACCTTTGTAAAGTACGCATACGTACTTATCATGTCAGACTTATAAAAACGCACATGGGTAACACACTGTATTGAATATAACTTACGTGATTTTGATAAAAAAAGCCATCTTTATAAAAACATATTGATCACATAAACAAAACACTAAAACCACACCATAACGACCACAGCGCCATTTCAAACAATAAAAGCCCCCGTTTAGATCCCAAACGCAAAAAAGCCACCTACTCTTATCATATAAAGAGTGGTGGCTTCTTCACTTAAATAGGCGTCTGTCATGGCCAGCTACGGGTAAACCCTCCGCGTTCAATGGGCGCAAAGCTACGCTTCGCCAACAACGCCCATTTCACCCTACTCCACATGGGTATTAAACCTCACTGCGTTCGGACTTTCTATTTCCTCATGTGAGAGTGTCATTTCCGCCATAAACGAAAAAGCCCTAGCATTTCTGCTAGGGCTTTCGTTGTTTTTTGTCTTACTTTTTTTAAAAAGTAAAATAAAAGTGGCGCCTGGAAATGACCTACTCTCACATGGGGAGACCCCACACTACCATCGGCGCGATTGCGTTTCACTTCT
>NZ_CANLZC010000235.1 GCF_947495455.1 uncultured Shewanella sp.
AATTTTATTTAATTTGCTGATATTAAATGAATTTCATAATATTGTTGACACTCATTATCCCGAGTTCAGGTTATTTACCCCAAGGATTGTTGGGATCTTGTGAGGCCTTAGGGCGGTTATCGCGCTTCTTAGCGGTATTGAATGAAGCTTTTTGCCCTTTGTTAAAACCGTTTGAGTCCTTTTTCTTGCTCATGGCTTTATAATCGGCTTCGGCCTTTGCGCGCATTTCAGCCACTAACTCTAATGTTAACACTTGTGGTTTACGGGGCATAATGCCATTGGCAAAACCACGCTCACGAGGTTTGAGTTTAAATTGCCCCGCATTGGCTTTTGGCATACGTTTGAAGCGATAAAGGTAAAAATTCTCTACTCGTTCTCTGGCCCATTCTGTTTTTTTTAAAAATTTGATACATCCAGCCAAGTTAGGGTTGTGATTAAAACATTCTAAACGCAGAGCGGCATATAAAATTTTCCAATCGTAAAAGTCGACTAACTCTGTGATCATAGTCTCAAGTTTTAAACCATGTAATGGATTATTTTGTTGTAGTTCGCTCATCAGTTTTCCTAATACCGCTAATAAAGTGTCAAGCTTAACTTATTGAAAAGTTGAATGCTTAGAAAGTAGCTTCTCATAACATTGCTTGCCTATTTTCATGTTATGGAAATATACCTGCGCATCTTGAAGTGACACAAGAATATATTGATTTATACCCGTGACTGAGGGATCCCCACTTTTCTGGCTCATAAACAATGAATACTGATTGTGAAGTGAGCCAAGTTAT
>NZ_CANLZC010000236.1 GCF_947495455.1 uncultured Shewanella sp.
TACTCCTTCGAGGGAAGGGAGTCCATACATCTCGTTCGAAGCGTTTTACAAAGTAAAACCTCACCCTGCCGCAGGCTTTTGTGCGAATACAAAAATGACACACTGCGAGTATCCGATCTTCATGGATAGCAGGGAATGCCATAAAATGTCGGGAACATTTTTGGTCGTGTAAGTTCAAACGAAAACATCCTTGTTTTCGACGGTCATTTTTGCATTCACACTGATTTTAATACTCAAGAGCAAAAGCAGGATTTTTCTTCGAGTTGGGAGCTTTAGTAACGATATCTCTATCTCAAGACCAGTTCGACGTTAATGTCTCTTGCTCATAGTGATTAGTAACAGATAAATATAAGGAAATAGTATGAGCCGTTGGATTGAAACATTTGAAAATCATCCTTTTCAGTCAAATTGGGAAAGAATATTGAGAGTAATTGGAGAAGTTATTGTCGATGATGAAACTATAGTTACAAGTGTTGAAGAAATTGCAAGGCTAAATAAAGTAGTCGAGTTTTTGAATAACTTATTAAAGTCATGTGATCCTGAATTAATTCCTGAATCCACTTGGAATAACTTTAGCACTCAATCGAATGGGTGCTTAAAGCAAATTAACAGTTATCAAAGTAATAGAAATATTATTCATATTACTAATGCAAATAATCATTTGGATAACTTATTAACATATATCAGGCCGGTGACCTGGTCAACTGAATTCGGTCACCCTAGTTAAGTTCGTTAAGCAACTTCTTTTAACAGCTTATCCATACGTTC
>NZ_CANLZC010000237.1 GCF_947495455.1 uncultured Shewanella sp.
GGTAATGAGATATTTCAGTTACTCCGTGCCAGTATTCCGATGGGCGGGCGTAGCTTAACGATTTATGAGAAAACGTTTAAAGAAAGTGCATTGAATACCAACGCAGCCCATACTCAGTTTTTAAATGAATTGGAATCGATTTTACCTGAAGGCTGTCAGCCTATCATTATGGCAGATGCTATTTTTCGCGCGCCTTGGTTTAGCGTTGTAGAAAAGAAAAATTGGTACTGGATTACCCGTGTAAGGGGAAGAGTCTCGCTATCTCAGGATAAGGCGATTTGGACAACGGCCTATCAATGGTTTACTCAAGCTAAAGTCGGAAAAGTGCTACCGCTGGGTTCACTTTATTACAGTAAAGGCAATAAGCATGCATGTCAGGGGGTCCTCTACAAGCGAGTTAAAAAAGGCAGGTTTAAAAAGAAGATGCGTGGTGGTGTATCAAACAAGACCATGGATAAAACACATAAAAAGGATGCAAATGAGCCGTGGCTGTTAGTGTATTGCTTACCTGAAAAAATAAAGAACCAGCCGGAGCGAGTTGTAAAAAGTTATCGCCAACGAATGCAAATTGAAGAAAATTTTAGGGACACTAAGAATGGCAAACTCGGCGTAGCAATTGAATACTCAAACTCTAAAACGCTCCTAAGATATGACAACTTATTACTGGTAGCCGCACTAGCTTTATTTA
>NZ_CANLZC010000238.1 GCF_947495455.1 uncultured Shewanella sp.
CCACGGTGTGGTTCATGACTGGGGTGAAGTCGTAACAAGGTAGCCCTAGGGGAACCTGGGGCTGGATCACCTCCTTACCTTAACGACTAACTTAGCTCTGAATAGGAATATGTTGGTAATAAATTGCTCAATGCATTTATTACACACAGCACATCCCTGTGCTTGAGTGTTCACACAGATATGCTTGTTTATTTCTGCACATCTCTTAATAAAGAGTTGAGTATGGGATAACAACAAACTGTATAGCCTTGTTGCTATATAGCGTTCTTTAACAATTTGGAAAGCTGATAGTATTAATATGAAGAGATGGCGACTATGTCGCGGTTTTTAATATTAGTGCGAAATAAAAAATTGAGTTCTAAACACTTAAACATTAAGTGTCTTGTTATTTATTGCTTAGGCAATAAATAAAGTATTCTAATTTTGGCGAAAGTAGAAACCATTAGTTTCGATACAGCTATCAATAATACCCTTATTGATATCTAGTAGATATAGCGCAGCTTAGCGCTTGTTAGGCAAAGCCGTGGATTGAACGACGAATGAGTGTAGCAGCGCTACATGATTGAGGAGAGAGGTTCACAATGCAGGATAACAAGATGATAAGCAAGCGGAGACTTATTAGTGTTGTATGGTTAAGTGACTAAGCGTATATGGTGGATGCCTTGGCAGTCAGAGGCGATGAAGGACG
>NZ_CANLZC010000239.1 GCF_947495455.1 uncultured Shewanella sp.
AGCTCACAAGCTAAAGGTCGAGTGGAACGAGCCAATAGAACACTCCAAGACCGCCTCATAAAAGAAATGCGCCTTGCAGGCATCAATACCATCGAAGAAGCGAATGCTTGGCTTCCTGAATTTATGGCAGATTTTAATCGCCGCTTTGCTTGTGCGGCTCACTCTTCACAAGACGCGCATCGTCCGGTACAAGAGTCAGCGGTTGAACTGGATGATATTTTTACTAAGCAGATGAGTCGTACAGTCTCTAACTCACTGACATTACAATACGATAAAGTCATTTACCTACTTGACCCAACAGAGAAAACCAAGCGGTTAGTCAACAAACGGGTCATGATTCATGACTATCCAGACGGCACGATAGCCATACGCTATTGTGGTGAGGAATTGTCTTATAGCGTATTTGATACCTTAAGGCATGTTCAGCAAGGAGATATCGTTAATAATAAACGTTTAGGCGCGGCACTGGCTTTTGCAAAAGAGAGCCAAACTGAGCGAGCACAAGAGCATCATCGTCAACGAGGTAAAAGTGCAGGAGATAGAAAAACCCAAGCGAGATGTATTAATGCTGTATTTATGCAGGATGTGGAGTTTAAGGCGAGTTTAACAAGGGATTGATAAAAGACACAGACTTGTGTGACATGTCTACTTTGCTCCCTAATGTGACATCTTTAACTTGCCTTAACA
>NZ_CANLZC010000240.1 GCF_947495455.1 uncultured Shewanella sp.
CCACACTAAGATTTGGACACAGTTAGGCTGAAAACCCAATCGATTTGCTCAACCTTTACCCATCCGCACTCGCTAACACTCAAAGCCACACTAAGATTTGGACACAGTTAAGCAGAAAAGCCAGTCGATTTGCTCAACTTTCACCCACCCGCACTCGCTAACACTCAACGCCACACTAAGATTTGGACACAGTTGAGCGGAAAACCCAGTCGACTTGCTCAACTTTTACCCACCCGCACTCGCTAACACTCAACGCCACACTAAGATTTGGACACAGTTGAGCGGAAAACCCAGTCGACTTGCTCAACTTTTACCCACCCGCACTCGCTAACACTCAACGCCACACTAAGATTTGGACACAGTTGAGCGGAAAACCCAGTCAACTTGCTCAACTTTCACCCACCCGCACTCGCTCACACTCAACGCCACACTAAGATTTGGACACAGTTAGGCTGAAAACCCAGTCGACTTGCTCAATTTTCACCCATTCGCACTCGCTAACCTTACTAACACTCAAAGCCACACTAAGATTTGGACACAGTTAGGTTGAAAACCCAGTCGACTTGCTCAATTTTCACCCATTCGCACTCGCTAACCTTACTAACACTCAAAGCCACACTAAGATTTGGACACAGTTAGGTTGAAAACCCAGTCGACTTGCTCAA
>NZ_CANLZC010000241.1 GCF_947495455.1 uncultured Shewanella sp.
ATATGAAGAACCATCTTATTTATCGCAATGTCTTCGGGATTATTTAGAATAAAAATATGAGGGGATCTTTAAGGTCCATGCGCTACTTGGTTTGATACAATTTTAGTAATCAAGAAAGCTGAGAATATCCCTACAATTGCTCCTGATGTTTGACTAATAGTACTAAAAAAATATTCCAATCCATTCTCGATTTCTACTCTCATATTTAATATTTGAACAAAGCTCTAGCACTTAACTGTTCATTCAACAGCAGCAAAATAATCTTCCAGACTGCCAATTTTTCAAATAGTTTTTTAGCTAGAATACAATGTTAACCCATTGATGTGCAATTGTTATCAATTAAAAATATTCAAAACCAGCCACACCTCATATAAACACAGTTACACATTAGTGATCACACGAGCCAGTTACAGTATTTAGTTGGCCAATTCAGAAGCTATGGGATCGAGAAAAGCTTTTTCTTTAATGTATCTAGATAAAAAATAGAATGTAGGTAGCTATATTAATCAACGCACGTCAAATCAAAGAAATACCCTGCTTTTTCTTACGCTTTTCGCTTTTCGCTTTTCGCTTTTCGCTTTTCGCTTTTCGCTTTTCGCTTTTCGCTTTTCGCTTTTCGCTTTTCGCTTTTCGCTTTTCGCTTTTCGCTTTTC
>NZ_CANLZC010000242.1 GCF_947495455.1 uncultured Shewanella sp.
TACATGGCAGTCTTCGTGACTGTGGTCGTGTTTTGTGCGGTATCGGTCACAGTGAGGGAGGCGGTGACAGTATACTCACCGTTATCGGACTCGGCTGTAGAGAGGGTGTCGCCGCTGACCTCAATGTTGTATTCCAGCCGTCCAGTGTCTTCATTTAGGCTGAGTGAGCCGCTACCGAGAAAGGTCGAAGGGTCGTTAATATCGGTATAGAGGCTGACGACATCACCAGCGATATTATCAGTGTCACTGGTGGCATAACCTGTAATAGTAACTGAGGTCTCAGATTCGGCATGATTGATCCAGTCATCGCCTGCGATGGAGGTGATATAAACGTCAGCCTCAGGGATGACGGTATCGACTTGATACATGGCAGTCTTCGTGACTGTGGTCGTGTTTTGTGCGGTATCGGTCACAGTGAGGGAGGCGGTGACAGTATACTCACCGTTATCGGACTCGGCTGTAGAGAGGGTGTCGCCGCTGACCTCAATGTTGTATTCCAGCCGTCCAGTGTCTTCATTTAGGCTGAGTGAGCCGCTACCGAGAAAGGTCGAAGGGTCGTTAATATCGGTATAGAGGCTGACGACATCACCAGCGATATTATCAGTGTCACTGGTGGCATAACCTGTAATAGT
>NZ_CANLZC010000243.1 GCF_947495455.1 uncultured Shewanella sp.
TCCGCTATCGATGCTTGGCACTGCAAAACCCATCACGGCGGCCGTGGTCGAGGTTTTCAATTCAGTGATACCGCAATTGAAACAGCCCTTATGGTCAAAGGCGTCTTTAAGTTATCATTGCGAGCAACAGAAGGCTTCATCAATTCTCTGTTTCAACTGATGGATGTGCCATTAGCGGCACCGGATTATACTTGTATAAGCAAACGGGCCAAGACTGTTAAAGTTAACTATCGCAGTCCCTGTCGAGGCCCCGTCACTCATCTTGTCGTGGATTCAACAGGATTGAAAGTTTATGGTGAAGGAGAATGGAAAACGCGCAAGCACGGTAAAGAACGGCGACGCACATGGCGTAAGTTGCACCTTGCGATCGATACAAAGACTCATGATGTTGTCTCAGCTGAAATTAGCCTCGTTAATGTCGCTGATAACGAAGTATTCCCCACATTGCTCAATCCGCTTCGCCGAAAATTAAATCAAGTCTCAGCCGATGGTGCATACGACACAAAAGCGTGCCATAAGTTACTGCGACGCAAAGGGATAAAACCCACTATTCCACCGCGTTCAAACGCAGGATATTGGGAAAAGGGTCATCCGAGAAATAAAGCGGTTGACGCATTGAAGTC
>NZ_CANLZC010000244.1 GCF_947495455.1 uncultured Shewanella sp.
GCTGATTTGAGTATGACGTAATGTTACTGTTGAATTGGCATAGGCTTTAATGCCGTGCCAGCTATCTTTTTCTGGCGTTTCAAGTGATGACCCGAAATAAACAAGGTTATCCTCGCTACCTTCAGCGTGAAGGGTACCATAAACATTTAACTGAACATTGGTCGCGGCAAGCACTTGTGCGCCTGCTGCAAGGTTCCAGTTACCGCTAGCGGCAAGATTGACATTAGCCGAGTCAGCCAGATTGATGACGGCATTGCTGCCTACATCCCATGTACCTGAAACAGCGATTTTAGCCCCCGCTTCAAAGCTGACTTGGGCACCATCTTCAATGATGAGTTGTGCATTTGTATTAACGGTGAGTGTTTTACCCGCTTTCACGGTTAAATGACTGCCAGCTTTAACACGCACGATTTGTCCAGAGTAAATGCTGGTATTGCCGACGACAGTAAGCTCACCATCAAGCACATGCTCACCCGCTTGCTCACCGCTGTCTTGCAGCAGGGCATCAGGGAAGTGATAAGTAATTAAATCCAATGGAACATCGGCCACATCATCGGATAAGCGATATTGGCCATAGTTGACTGACATATTACCAGTAATTTTTGCGCTGAT
>NZ_CANLZC010000245.1 GCF_947495455.1 uncultured Shewanella sp.
TTAGCGGAATGAGTGATTTTTGAAGTGTAAAGTACCGACTCAGTTGGCCTTTTATAATATGAGGCTGAGGTTCATGGCCTTAACGCTTAACATATTGAAATAAGCTGCGCGCTAGCCTATAGGCATATATTGACAACATTTTGAAAAATGCCGTCGTCGTTTATCTAAATGCTCACAATAGCGACTGAGTTCTAAAACAAATTCATAGCCAGCTATTATTAATCAGTAACATACTGAGATTTTAGCCCAAAAGCAACGTTCAGCATTTATCAAATCATAACCTGACGATTTTTAACCTACATGCCTGCTGTCGATCTGGCAAAGTGAATCATAAAGGAGAGTAATATTAGTGGAATGAGTGAGTTTTGAAGTGTAAAGTACCGACTCAGTTGGCCTTTTATAATATGAGGCTGAGGTTCCAATTTTTGACTCTTAACATCTTGAAATAATCTGCGTGCTAGCCTATAGGCATATATTGACAACATTTTGAAAAATGCCGTCGTCGTTTATCTAAATGCTCACAATAGCGACTGAGTTCTTGCAAGGTACCGACAGGGCCATGAAACAATGCACCAAACTCTGTGATAATTTTTAGCCAATTCTC
>NZ_CANLZC010000246.1 GCF_947495455.1 uncultured Shewanella sp.
TGGCTACTTAATTCCATTTGGCAGACCATTCGCACTTGAGGGTATTGACTGTTTTTTTGTCGAGAAAAAGCAGTCGCATTATCAGGCGTATCTTCCGTTCGCCATACGACACCATCGACACCCAGTAATGTCAACCCATTCCAGTTTGGATGCATGGCTTCACGATGCCAATGAGCCTGAGTACACTCAAACAGGGCTTTCATTGCCGCTTCCCCAAGATCTTTTCGTCGCTGAGTCAGTGCACTCGGTGCAACAAAGGGTTTCCCGTCTCTATCGACGATATCGAGCATATTGATGATGTGAGCCATTGATTTATCGTTATAGATAGCCATACCAATAAGAAGCCAAGCCATTGACTCTAATGTTAATTTACGTTTTCGAATGGTGACGGTTTCAGTTAATGAATAAGCTTCCTCTATCAATGCTAAAGGGAGCAAATCTGCGAGGGTATCAACTTGATGAGGCTTAAGTTGATTTATCATGTCAAACGCTTGAGAAACTTGCATAAAAAAATCCGAGACCTAGAGATAGGACTCGGATTTTGACGCATTTAAACGATCAGTCAACCGATCAATAAATCGTTAAATGATCGGCATTA
>NZ_CANLZC010000247.1 GCF_947495455.1 uncultured Shewanella sp.
ATCTTACTGGCTCTATATCGGCTTAGCTCTGTCCCATTCGCTCTCACAATATCAGCAATGGTTCTTGCTCCCGCTGAGCCACCACTCATTTCGTGTGCAGCTTCTACTTCATTGATAAGCGCCACATGCTCTTTTGATGGTGTTTTAGGGCGCTTTACCCAGTATTTGTAACTACTACGATGAATATCAAAGACATCACAAAGAACAGTTACTGGGTAATAACCTTTTAATTCATCAACTAACGAACAGTGTTGACTGAATCCGACATCAAAAGAGCTGTAGCCTTTTTTAGGATATCCTTTTCCATTTCAATACGTTGAATACGTTTCTCTAACTCACGGATTTTAAGTTTATCTTCGGTCATGGGGGTTGCTTTAGGTTTTACACCATCATATTCATTTCTAAGTTGTTTTACCCAGCCACTCATCGTTGACTTTCCAACATTCATGGCTTCCGCTGCTTCTTTTACTGAGTAACCTTGCTCTAACACTAATTGTGCTGCTTCAAGTCTAAACTCAGGGGTAAAATTAGGACCTTTTCTTTTCGTCATTGTGTCACCTATATTGATATGAAACTGATTATACAGTCT
>NZ_CANLZC010000248.1 GCF_947495455.1 uncultured Shewanella sp.
CGCAAGTTACTACGTCCTTCATCGCCTCTGACTGCCAAGGCATCCACCATATACGCTTAGTCACTTAACCATACAACACTAATAAGTCTTCGCTTGTTACTCAAGCGCCTGTCTTTATTGTAAATCTCGCTCTTCGGTTATGTAGCGCTGCTACACGCCCTCATCGCTCAACCTACGGCTTCGACAGCCACATGATTAACTGCGCTAACTTTTGTTGTCTTATCAGGGTAGATAAAACTGCTGTATCGCAACTAATGGTTTCTACTTTCGCCAAAATTAGAATTTTACTTAAAGTCGTTAAACTTCAAGCCAAGACACTTAATGTTAAGTGTTTTGAGAACTCAATTTTTTATTTCGCAATTTTAACTAAGTTAAAATTGCTATCAGCTTTCCAAATTGTTAAAGAGCAGGCTTAAAAAAGCCAAAGATAAATTTTTCTATTTATCTTTGGCATCTCTATTCCTTTTATTGCAGTAAATGGTGGAGCTATGCGGGATCGAACCGCAGACCTCCTGCGTGCAAGGCAGGCGCTCTCCCAGCTGAGCTATA
>NZ_CANLZC010000249.1 GCF_947495455.1 uncultured Shewanella sp.
AGACGATTTATGATACCAACATGCGCCATCATCACGCCTTTAGGCTGCCCTGTGGTTCCTGAGGTGTAAATCACATAGGCTAAATCAGCGGGTTGATTGATAGAAATAGGGTTACTGACTGAGTATTCGGCCAAGCTATTCTCAGCGCTTTCTCCATCAATGGAAAGAACAGTACAATTCTGCTCATCGGCACACAACCACTCTCTCAACTGCGCCTCATAATGTGCTTGAGTAATAATAAAAGGGGCGGCCGTGTCTTCAAACATAAAGGTGGTACGCGCCTGAGGATATTCGGGCGCGATGGGCACATAAGCACCGCCCGCCTTGAGCACAGCCAAAATACTCATCACCATTTCCAGACTTCTATCAAGATATAGCGCAATTAAGGTATTCGGCTTAAGTGACGTTTGGTATTTAACTTGATACTGACTGCGTATTTGGTGGGCTAGCTGATTGGCGCTTTGATTCAGCTCATGATAAGTCAGTTCTTCCCCTTCAAACACAAGGGCAACATTATTCGGTGTCTTTTCGACTTG
>NZ_CANLZC010000250.1 GCF_947495455.1 uncultured Shewanella sp.
GTGCCTTCGGGAACTGAGAGACAGGTGCTGCATGGCTGTCGTCAGCTCGTGTTGTGAAATGTTGGGTTAAGTCCCGCAACGAGCGCAACCCTTATCCTTATTTGCCAGCACGTAATGGTGGGAACTTTAGGGAGACTGCCGGTGATAAACCGGAGGAAGGTGGGGACGACGTCAAGTCATCATGGCCCTTACGAGTAGGGCTACACACGTGCTACAATGGCGAGTACAGAGGGTTGCGAAGCCGCGAGGTGGAGCTAATCTCACAAAGCTCGTCGTAGTCCGGATTGGAGTCTGCAACTCGACTCCATGAAGTCGGAATCGCTAGTAATCGTGGATCAGAATGCCACGGTGAATACGTTCCCGGGCCTTGTACACACCGCCCGTCACACCATGGGAGTGGGCTGCACCAGAAGTAGATAGCTTAACCCCAATCTTAGGAAAGGGGAGGGCGTTTACCACGGTGTGGTTCATGACTGGGGTGAAGTCGTAACAAGGTAGCCCTAGGGGAACCTGGGGCTGGATCACCTCCTTA
>NZ_CANLZC010000251.1 GCF_947495455.1 uncultured Shewanella sp.
ACCTTGAAATACCACCCTTGTAGTGTTGATGTTCTAACCGCGGCCCCTGAATCGGGGTTCGGGACAGTGCCTGGTGGGTAGTTTGACTGGGGCGGTCTCCTCCCAAAGAGTAACGGAGGAGCACGAAGGTTGGCTAAGTACGGTCGGACATCGTACGGTTAGTGCAATGGCATAAGCCAGCTTAACTGCGAGACAGACACGTCGAGCAGGTACGAAAGTAGGTCATAGTGATCCGGTGGTTCTGAATGGAAGGGCCATCGCTCAACGGATAAAAGGTACTCCGGGGATAACAGGCTGATACCGCCCAAGAGTTCATATCGACGGCGGTGTTTGGCACCTCGATGTCGGCTCATCACATCCTGGGGCTGAAGTCGGTCCCAAGGGTATGGCTGTTCGCCATTTAAAGTGGTACGCGAGCTGGGTTCAGAACGTCGTGAGACAGTTCGGTCCCTATCTGCCGTGGGCGTTGGATGATTGAAGGAAGCTGCTCCTAGTACGAGAGGACCGGAGTGGACGAACCGCTGGTGTT
>NZ_CANLZC010000252.1 GCF_947495455.1 uncultured Shewanella sp.
TTCTGAGGATGTCAAGAGTAGGTAAGGTTCTTCGCGTTGCATCGAATTAAACCACATGCTCCACCGCTTGTGCGGGCCCCCGTCAATTCATTTGAGTTTTAACCTTGCGGCCGTACTCCCCAGGCGGTCTACTTAATGCGTTAGCTTGAGAACCCAGTGTTCAAGACACCAAATTCCGAGTAGACATCGTTTACGGCGTGGACTACCAGGGTATCTAATCCTGTTTGCTCCCCACGCTTTCGTACATGAGCGTCAGTCTTTGTCCAGGGGGCCGCCTTCGCCACCGGTATTCCTTCAGATCTCTACGCATTTCACCGCTACACCTGAAATTCTACCCCCCTCTACAAGACTCTAGTTTGCCAGTTCAAAATGCGGTTCCTAGGTTGAGCCCAGGGCTTTCACATCTTGCTTAACAAACCGCCTGCGTACGCTTTACGCCCAGTAATTCCGATTAACGCTTGCACCCCTCGTATTACCGCGGCTGCTGGCACGAAGTTAGCCGGTGCTTCTTCTGCGAGTAACGTCACAG
>NZ_CANLZC010000253.1 GCF_947495455.1 uncultured Shewanella sp.
GGGCTAAAGAGCACATTAATATCCCAAATAGATTGAATAGGCAATTTGCTGTTACTGAGCCAGATCAAGTTTGGTGTGGCGATGTCACTTATATTTGGTCTGGTCAACAATGGTTATATTTGGCTGTTGTTATTGATTTATTCGCAAGAAAAGTCATTGGTTGGGCGACCTCTAAATCACCTAATACTGATTTAACAGCAAAAGCACTGTCAATGGCCTTTGAAGCGAGAGGTAAGCCAAAAGGAGTCATGTTTCATTCAGACCAAGGCTGCCATTACACAAGCAAACAATTTAGGCAGTTGTTGTGGCGTTATCAAATAAAACAAAGTATGAGCCGCCGAGGTAACTGCTGGGATAATGCGCCCATGGAACGCTTCTTTAGAAGTTTTAAAACCGAATGGATGCCAATAGCAGGTTATTCTTCATTTTATGAGGCTAATCTCGCTATTACTGAATATATCATCCGGTATTACAACTCAGTTAGGCCTCATCAATATAATGGAGGTTTAACACCTAACAGATC
>NZ_CANLZC010000254.1 GCF_947495455.1 uncultured Shewanella sp.
TTAGGGCTTGTGCCACGAGAGCATTCAAGTGGCGGTAAACAAAAATTAGGTCGCATTACAAAGCGCGGCAATCGTTATCTAAGACGACTACTAGTTCAAGGCGCTTGGTCTATTATACGTCATGTAGAGCAAAGTACAGATAGACTATCTGTTTGGGCGAAACAGTTGATTGAACGAAGAGGCAAGCATAAAGCGGTGGTTGCTGTCGCGAATAAACTCGCAAGGATCATCTGGTCAATGTTATACAAACAAACAGAATATAGAAGCAATTAAAAAGTACAGCGTCATCCACACCAAGTTATGCGATAAAATGTAATGAAGTAACAGGTAAAACCGACCTCTGTCAATGCTGGGCGAGAACACGGGAGCAACGAAACCCGTAGGGACGATAAGCTACAGAGGTGCGGTACTCATTAGGGCCAGAGAATGATTATTTCTCACAAACAGGCCGGATATACGTATGCAGTTTTACCCATAGTTACTCAAAAGTATCACTTGTATTAAGTGAGGTGTCCATATATGT
>NZ_CANLZC010000255.1 GCF_947495455.1 uncultured Shewanella sp.
CCTTTTCCTAGACCTGAGCCTAATGTTTGCCAAGCCCCCTCATTTTTATCATCACCATGAAAAGCCGTTTTTATTTGAGTAAAATCACTGTCAACATTTTTTAACTGTGTGATCCCACTACCAACAGCAGACCAGCCTTTTCCTAGACCTGAGCCTAATGTTTGCCAAGCCCCCTCATTTTTATCATCACCATGAAAAGCCGTTTTTATTTGCGTAAAATCACTGTCAACATTTTTTAACTGTGTGATCCCCCTACCAACAGCAGACCAGCCTTTTCCTAGACCTGAGCCTAATGTTTGCCAAGCCCCTTCATTTTTATCATCACCATGAAAAGCCGTTTTTATTTGAGTAAAATCACTACCCACATTTTTTAACTGCGTGATCCCACTACCAACCGCAGACCAACCTTTTCCGAGTCCTGAACCTAATGTTTGCCAAGCCCCCTCATTTTCACCATCACCATGAAAAGCCGTTTTTATTTGCGTAAAATCACTACCCAC
>NZ_CANLZC010000256.1 GCF_947495455.1 uncultured Shewanella sp.
GTTACTGGTCGTGTAGAGCGCGGTATCATCAAGGTTGGTGAAGAAGTTGAAATCGTGGGTATCAAAGACACCACTAAGACAACTTGTACCGGTGTTGAAATGTTCCGTAAACTGCTTGACGAAGGTCGTGCAGGTGAGAACTGTGGTGTCCTACTACGTGGTACTAAGCGTGATGAAGTTGAGCGTGGTCAAGTATTGGCAGCACCTGGTTCAATCAACCCACACACGACTTTTGAATCAGAAGTTTATGTTCTGTCAAAAGACGAAGGTGGCCGTCACACGCCATTCTTCAAAGGCTACCGTCCACAGTTCTACTTCCGTACAACTGACGTAACCGGTACTATTGAGTTACCAGAAGGCGTAGAAATGGTTATGCCAGGTGACAACATCAAGATGACTGTTACTTTGATCTGCCCAATCGCGATGGACGAAGGTTTACGCTTCGCTATCCGTGAAGGTGGTCGTACAGTAGGTGCGGGTGTTGTAGCTAAGAT
>NZ_CANLZC010000257.1 GCF_947495455.1 uncultured Shewanella sp.
AATGGCGGAGAGGGAGGGATTCGAACCCTCGATGGGAGATAAAGCCCATACTCCCTTAGCAGGGGAGCGCCTTCGGCCACTCGGCCACCTCTCCGTTCAAACATGGTACGCGTGGGAGGATTCGAACCTCCGACCGCCTGGTTCGTAGCCAGGTACTCTATCCAGCTGAGCTACACGCGCGAAATCTTTGTCTTAAATTTTTTATCTTTTTATATGGTACGCGTGGGAGGATTCGAACCTCCGACCGCCTGGTTCGTAGCCAGGTACTCTATCCAGCTGAGCTACACGCGCATATATAAATTTTATATTGAAATGGTACGCGTGGGAGGATTCGAACCTCCGACCGCCTGGTTCGTAGCCAGGTACTCTATCCAGCTGAGCTACACGCGCATATATAAATTTTATATTGAAATGGTACGCGTGGGAGGATTCGAACCTCCGACCGCCTGGTTCGTAGCCAGGTACTCTATCCAGCTGAGCTACACGCGCAT
>NZ_CANLZC010000258.1 GCF_947495455.1 uncultured Shewanella sp.
CGAGTTTATTGGGCGAAAAACCATTGGTGAGAAATACTCTTTTGCTTTTAAACCAACCCACTATTTTTTCTTTTGTTTGTTTAAGCCCCCAACTTTCACATAAAAAAGTGTGTGCTGCTTTAGCGGTTTCATCACCAAACTGCATACGACAACTTAAATTATCTTGCTCTATCGTGTTAATTGAGCCTTTTAAATCCAGCATGACTTCTCTGGATTTTCTATCAAAAAATTGACAGTATTGTGCTATAACGGCAGAGTTAGCCACAATTAAACACACATTTTGAGTGGCGCATTGGGCGCTTAAGTCATCAATACTACCAAAGCTATTATAAATAGCTTTAATCTTATCATAGCCAAGCTCTTCCATTTCTCCTGTTGTATTCACTGTAAATTCGGTGCCTAACATAAATACCCCTTAGCATTGGGTAGCATTCCCCTTCATTATAGTGTAGTGAATATTGATAAATTTAACGGATTATAAGCATTAA
>NZ_CANLZC010000259.1 GCF_947495455.1 uncultured Shewanella sp.
TATTAGTAGAAAGCACAACACAGATAGGGGCAAAAATAGCGCTATTAAGCGGCGCTGCTTATCCCGAGTTCAGGTTATTTAACGATTTGAACAATACGCACCAAAGAATCGGAGAGCTGCTCATAATGAACGGCTTCTGTTCCCAAAAATGCACCATATAAAGGCTCAATACTGCCTAATTGTTGCTTTAATAACGTTATACTCGTGATACTTCAAGCTGCAGGATTCAGCTGGAATTAAAAGCCTTTTAGACAAGGCATTGAACACCGAGCCTAGTTATTCTAAGCCGATGTTCAATAACACAGTATAAAATGCTTTTAAACCAGCCCGTTGGGAGTGTGTAAAAGCACCGACTTCTGCGTTGTATCATCTTAAAAGGCAATAAGCATTTAGGCAATAATACGCCTTGAATTAGGCACTTTTACGCACTCTGAAAACATGCACCTTGAAGTATCACGGGTACTGATGA
>NZ_CANLZC010000260.1 GCF_947495455.1 uncultured Shewanella sp.
TGGAATCGGTAGACACAAGGGATTTAAAATCCCTCGCTTAATAGGCGTGCCAGTTCAAGTCTGGCCTCGGGTACCATCTTTCTAGTTCTAGTAAAGAGTATTTAAGCCTCGACATAAAGTCGAGGCTTTTTTATTTTAATTTTTAAAACTATTTAAAAAGACAAATTATTGCCTTGAGTTGTAGGATCGGTAGACACAAGGGATTTAAAATCCCTCGTCTCTTGCTGTTAAGAAGGGCGCGTCAGTTCAAGTCTGGCCTCGGGTACCATCTCATTAAAACCCTAGCTTATGCTAGGGTTTTTTTGTTTTCAGCTCAAAACTACCTACTTCAGTAGGTGGTAATTTACTTTAATACCAATCTGCACTCAAATATGATCTAATACAGTACGATTTCATTTCGCTTTTTATTATGCAAAATTATTCTTCTAAACAACTTGTCGCATTATCTAAGTCTGAAAAAGACGCACG
>NZ_CANLZC010000261.1 GCF_947495455.1 uncultured Shewanella sp.
CCTTTCCTCCTCGCTGAAAGTGCTTTACAACCCGAAGGCCTTCTTCACACACGCGGCATGGCTGCATCAGGGTTTCCCCCATTGTGCAATATTCCCCACTGCTGCCTCCCGTAGGAGTCTGGACCGTGTCTCAGTTCCAGTGTGGCTGATCATCCTCTCAGACCAGCTAGGGATCGTCGCCTTGGTGAGCCATTACCTCACCAACTAGCTAATCCCACCTAGGTTCATCCAATCGCGAAAGGCCCGAAGGTCCCCTCCTTTCCCCCGTAGGGCGTATGCGGTATTAGCAGTCGTTTCCAACTGTTATCCCCCTCGACTGGGCAGATACCTAGGCATTACTCACCCGTCCGCCGCTCGTCAGCAAAGGTGCAAGCACCTTCCTGTTACCGCTCGACTTGCATGTGTTAGGCCTGCCGCCAGCGTTCAATCTGAGCCATGATCAAACTCTTCAATTAAAG
>NZ_CANLZC010000262.1 GCF_947495455.1 uncultured Shewanella sp.
GTCGGTGATAGAGGATTCGAACCTCTGACCCTCTGGTCCCAAACCAGATGCGCTACCGGGCTGCGCTAATCACCGAAATGCACCAACAAAAATCTTTTAAACAACTTGTTGTTGAGAACGGAGCGCATCTTATCCCCTCACCTAGAGTCCGTCAACGGTTTTTTCAATCAGAAAGGTTCACTTGATTATTTTAACAACTATTCAGCTTCTTTTTAATCAGTTAGGTGATAGAATACTCACTTTGTGTCATCAATCGCCGCATTCCGCCAAGACTCTCCAAGTGACACTCGCCTCTTCATTTCACTTGAAAAGCAACACAAGAAACTGTTTATTGTTCGAGATGACATGATGTATATCATAAACTTGTTTGAACACATCTTATACCCGTGACTGATGAATCCCCAGTTTTTTTACTCACAGGTGATTCCCAGGAAGTTGATTTTATTTGGGAACTT
>NZ_CANLZC010000263.1 GCF_947495455.1 uncultured Shewanella sp.
ATCCGTTGATACAGAGCATCAAGAAATGTTGCAGTGGGTTAAAGATATTGCTGATTTTAGCGATAATACCTATGGACAAAGACGCATGCAAAAGGCATTGAATTTGCTTGATTACCCTGTTGGACGTCGAAGAACAGCACGGTTAATGAAAGAGGCAAACGTTTGGGTGCGTTATAAAAAGAAGTACAAAGCAACAACCAACAGCGACCATAAGAAACCTATATATGATAATGAACTTAAACAGGATTTTGATGTTCAATGTACCAATCAAGCGTGGGTTCAAGACATTACGTACATATGGACTGCCGAAGGCTGGCTATATTTAGCGGTTGTAATCGATCTTTATTCTCGTAAAGTGGTTGGTTGGAGTATGGGTAGCAGAATGAAAGCACAGCTCGTTTGTGATGCGCTAACAATGGCAATATGGCAACGAAAACCGAAAGC
>NZ_CANLZC010000264.1 GCF_947495455.1 uncultured Shewanella sp.
TCCCCGCACAGTCAAACGAAGACCACAGCGATATGCTAGAAATAAAAAATGCCAGCAAGCTTAACTTACTGGCATTAGAGCCTAATGGCTCCTTTTTTGTTGGTATCGCTTTCGGTTAGTGAGCATTAAGTATAGCTAAATTACCCCGCAACCTATTATTAATACCAATTCCATTATATAGATGATCAATTCAAAGCTTCTCAGGCTTTTCAATTCAAGGCACATTTATGCTGTAATGGTGGTTCCCTTTCAAATGAATGCAACGCTGAAGTGGAATGTCTGAGAAGCTCACTTGTGCGGGTTTCAACATACTTTATGCTTCGTTAGCTGCTTTCGATATACGACTTCATGGATGAAGGAGGTAGGGCGACGTTTGAACCCAAGCCGAGAATGACTATTAGCTTCAATCATCTGCGACCACCATGGATGGTGGGACTGTCTGT
>NZ_CANLZC010000265.1 GCF_947495455.1 uncultured Shewanella sp.
CTCATTACCATTAATCGGACTCCAATCAATGATTATCAGTGGATTAACTTGATTGCCAATCAGCTTATCTGCCATGTATTCATAGAGATAAGGGCGGTCTAAATGTAGATGAGTATTACCGATCAGACGGTCAGCTCTTTTAATATCATGTTTTTTTGTTGTTTTAGATTGTTTCTTAAACCCTCGCCCAAGGTAAGTGACTGACACTCTTTGGTCTTTCATTGCTGATTCAGTAAAAGCACACAGTGTTTTCAAACGTGATTGATGAATATGAGTAGAGCAAGTTTTTAATTCTTGTAGTAAAATCGTTGATACTTTCATGGCATTTGAGTTTTTTTGTTTTTGGTCGAACTTAAAGATCACACAATGCCATGAAAGTTCCCAAATAAAATCAACTTCCTGGGAATCACCTGTGAGTAAAAAAACTGGGGATTCATCAG
>NZ_CANLZC010000266.1 GCF_947495455.1 uncultured Shewanella sp.
CGTGATTGATTAATCTTGGTCGAAAGATCTGATCACAAAGAGGGCTATTAGTTCAATTTCTTATCCCGAGTTCAGGTAAATTATCTCGGTTGGTTTAAAGAAAGTAGCCAAAAGCGAGATAGTCGACAAATATTACAATTAGCATATGGTAGACAACAACATTATGGAACATAGCCAAAGATTGAGTCATATGTCATTCCTGTTTTTTAACCATTGTACGGAAATGACACAGAATGACGAACACTGCCCTCTTAAAACATGACTTGATGGGAAACAGATTTGGGCAGAAAAGCATTTAGCTCAAATCTAACCTAACAGGCCCTTCAAAAAACGAGTAACTGTCAGATCTGAGCGAGTATATTTTAATACCAATTCTATTATATAGATGATCAATTCAGAGCTTCTCAGGCTTTTCAATTCAAGGCGCATTTATGCTGTAA
>NZ_CANLZC010000267.1 GCF_947495455.1 uncultured Shewanella sp.
GCGACTGCTTTTTCTCGACAAAAAAACAGTCAATACCCTCAAGTGCGAATGGTCTGCCAAATGGAATTAAGTAGCCACCTGATCACCGCCAGTGCATTTGATGATTATGGGGTGAATGAAATGGTATTAGCTGAAAAGCTTATCGAGTCTACACCGGATCATAGTTTAACATTATTTGATCGCGGTTTTTATTCACTGGGGCTACTCAATCAATGGCAATCTGCTGGTCACGAGCGGCATTGGCTGCTCCCATTGAAGAAAAATGTGCAATATGAAGTGCTCCGCAGCTTGGGGCGTAATGATAAAATCGTTCGATTAAAAAGTAATCCACATGCGAAAAAACGATGGCCAGCGTTACCTGATGAGCTTGAAGTCCGGCTGATCAGTCGACAAATTAATGGAAAGGCGTACTCAGTGTTGACATCAATGACC
>NZ_CANLZC010000268.1 GCF_947495455.1 uncultured Shewanella sp.
GTAGAGCGATACCTTGCCAAGGTATAGGTCATCGGTTCGAACCCGATATGTCGCTCCAAGATTTAGAAAAGTCAGAACAAGTTAGATAATGCGACATTAGCTCAGTTGGTAGAGCGATACCTTGCCAAGGTATAGGTCATCGGTTCGAACCATTCTTTGTGAATAGAAAGGTCGCTCCAAATTTAAATTCCCTTTTTATTATCCCTTAACTTCTCTTTTATCCAGACTATTTTGAAACGGGCTAGTTTTATACCAATTCCATTATATAAGTGATCTTTCAGCGGGAATTCAACATGCTGTAGGCAAGGTTGTTAATTGCTCCTGCATTAACAGACAGCCCCACCATCCATGGTGGTCGCAGATGATTGAAGCTAATAGTTATTCTATATCGAAAGCAGCTAACGTAGCATAAAGTATGTTGAAACCCGCA
>NZ_CANLZC010000269.1 GCF_947495455.1 uncultured Shewanella sp.
ATCGGCCACATCATCGGATAAGCGATATTGGCCATAGTTGACTGACATATTACCAGTAATTTTTGCGCTGATTTCAGAAAAATCGGTTGTGTTCCACCAGTTATAGCGGGCATCAACTATAGTATTACGGTAGCTGTTAGTGTCTACGGTGTGAATATTGATGTCGTTATCGATAAAGTCACTGAATTGAATAACAGGGGTAAATGCCTTATATCTAGAGTCAGAATGATCTCTTATATCACCTAGCTGAATGCCATTAACGTTATGGCTAAAGTGGCTATGAGTAACATTGATAGTCGCAGCGTAGCCATTAGGGTCAATTAGATAGACATAGAGTCCATTGGCCGCATGGCTGATTTGAGTATGACGTAATGTTACTGTTGAATTGGCATAGGCTTTAATGCCGTGCCAGCTATCTTTTTCTGGCG
>NZ_CANLZC010000270.1 GCF_947495455.1 uncultured Shewanella sp.
ACAAAGGAGTGAATAAGCATGCTGTAAGCGTAATCCAGTAATAAATAGAAAGGGGTAACGGCGGTATCTGAAAAGGAATCGATACTCAGAGCGGTTCTTTTTTTGAACATAAAATCAATAAAGGGGCGCTCAACAGGAAAAGAAGTCAGTATCACTCGGCTTAAGTCTTCCTGTTGTGTGCGTATTTGCTTTTTTGCCTCCTCATTGGTCATCTCATTGATGGCCTCTGCAATGTTACTGCCAAAATAACTTACAGAATCAGCACTATCAATGCTTGCAATATCTTCCCTTGCCGCCTGAAATAATCTCCCAGTATCAAGCATACCCGTATTCACAGAGCGATTAATAATCACCTTATCGACCCAGGTTTTGACAACCGTAATTTCTTCCGGATTAGCGAAAAAATGAAAAAAATCTTT
>NZ_CANLZC010000271.1 GCF_947495455.1 uncultured Shewanella sp.
GGGGTCTCCCCATGTGAGAGTAGGTCATTTCCAGGCGCCACTTTTATTTTACTTTTTAAAAAAAGTAAGACAAAAAATAACATAGAGGCCACCCAATCGGGTGGCCTTTTTGTTTTACCTGCTTTTGGGAAATGACACTCTCACATGGGGAAGACAAAAGCACATGCGCAGCAGTTTCCTTTCATGTGTACCCAAAGGGCATAATAAATAGTAGGGCGAATATCGCGCTAGCGATGTGCTTATACCAATCTGCACTCAAATATGATCTAATATAGTACGATTTCATTTCGCTTTTTCATTATGCAAAATTATTCTTCTGAACAACTTGTCGCATTATCTAATACCAATCTGCACTCAAATATGATCTAATACAGTACGATTTCATTTCGCTTTTTCATTATGCAAAATTATTCT
>NZ_CANLZC010000272.1 GCF_947495455.1 uncultured Shewanella sp.
GAGCCAAAGGGGCCAGATAAGTTCGCCAAGTTCAAAGAGCGTGCTTATGGCAAAAAGGTCTTTGCTAAGTCGATTATGCTGGGAAAAAACATCTCAGATATGTGAACAGAAGTGGAATCCGCCAAGAATTTTGGCATATTGAATTTGTTTAGCCTGGATACTCATCCTATTAGTCCAAGAACGGCTTACCAAGACCAAACCTTGTTACTGAAACGGGCAGATACACGAGAAGCTGATAGAGGAATATGGTCGTTTTCTGGAGCGGCCGTTTTACGCTTTACCCCTTACACGCAATTGTTTGCCATGTGGGCGAAAGACACAGGCGGGGCACAGTATGAAAGCTTTGATTTTCCCGTCATGGTCGAGGCCACCACCCGTGTACGGTTTTATTATCAGTT
>NZ_CANLZC010000273.1 GCF_947495455.1 uncultured Shewanella sp.
GAAAAGCGAAAAGCGAAAAGCGAAAAGCGAAAAGCGAAAAGCGAAAAGCAAAAAGCACAAGTAGTATGTTTCTTCGAATGGGGCTTTTGTGAAGAGTCGTAGTTACTTAGAGAGTTGTTTTGCTGGTTTTGTATGTTGGCACATTAATATATTCCATTTAAAATCATGCTATTAGAATGTTTTTAATTGTAGCCAATTGAAACTATTCTTATTTAAAATACGCATGCGCATTTATTCAAATAAGATCTAAAATATTTAGCTACTTTTCAATTAATTAAGTGATCACCAGTCGTCAATAATATGTCTTGTATGGATTACCATGTGCGCTTTTCATGTAACTAATCTGTTGTTAATTTGTGATTTTATAAGTAGTTAACTGTGTGGTTTGATGGTAATCT
>NZ_CANLZC010000274.1 GCF_947495455.1 uncultured Shewanella sp.
GTAACACCTTTGGGTTGATGTTGACGCTCATTGCCAATAAAAGGGAGAAGCTGTTTAGGCTGCTTACCCGTTAATGCAGCTTCAATACGTAATTTGAGGCTAGTGTGATCTGATTGCTCTGGTGTTCTCGCCATCTTTGCACGAATGGGATTCAATTCAACATAAGCCATACAAGCTAATAGTGCCGCTTCATCGAGTGTAGATCCAATATAGTGATGTCACATTTTCCCAATTTAGAGATGTCACATTTTGGTATGCTGGGTACAAATAATCCAGTGTATTTAGATTGGTGCCATGTTAATTACGATGAGCGAAAAAGAACTGCACCGCATTGGTGTCATTAAGGATGTTTGTAATAAAAAATTAACCCAAATGACCGCTGCGTCAATGTTAGG
>NZ_CANLZC010000275.1 GCF_947495455.1 uncultured Shewanella sp.
CTTGAACTCTCACACCTTGCGGCACCAGAACCTAAATCTGGCGTGTCTACCAATTCCACCACTCCCGCACTGCGCCTATTTTACATCTAGACAGATACTTAGTTTTACATCTATTTTTAACTTATTAAAATTAAATACAGATGATAGCCATAACAGTCGTGAACTTAATATTCAAGGCGATGTTATTAGTGTTTTACATCAACTTTTAACTGACTACAGTTAAAATAAGATGGTAGCCATAACAGTCGTGAACTTAATATTCAAGGCGAAGCTATTAGTGTTTTACGTCATTTATTTAATTGGCTAGGATTAAATAAATGATGGTAGCAATGGCGGGACTTGAACCTGCGACCCCAGCATTATGAGTGCTGTGCTCTAACCAGCTGAGCTACATT
>NZ_CANLZC010000276.1 GCF_947495455.1 uncultured Shewanella sp.
ATTTGATGCAGCTGGTATTACTATAGGGCGAAAGGACATATTAGACACGCTTTTTCCTATACCGAAGAAATTAGCACAAGCACAACAAGCTGCACTGGCACAATCGCAACCACCTGAATTTTATTACATTAAGCTTAAATGCTGTCCCTATGAGCGAGGTGAGGCAGCTGACAATTTTAATTACAGTGAACGTTCTGGAGCATGGGAAGAAGGTAATAATAATTGGATGCGGGATTTAGGGATTGAAGAAGACAAAAGCAATGACAATAAAAATAAGGACGTGACCCTTTCACTGAAAGATTTTTTTCATTTTTTCGCTAATCCGGAAGAAATTACGGTTGTCAAAACCTGGGTCGATAAGGTGATTATTAA
>NZ_CANLZC010000277.1 GCF_947495455.1 uncultured Shewanella sp.
TTGTGTCACCTATATTGATATGAAACTGATTATACAGTCTCTAAGTAGGTGGCCAAATTCACTATACCTCTTCAAACTTTGATAATTTAGCTAGCAATGTGAAAATTAAATAATCCCTAGTGTAATAACCTGTAATTTATTTTTTTCATTTTATATCTATCCTTTATTTATCTAAATTAATAGAGTGATTTTCTGATGAAACAATATTATTTTATCTATAGAAATGGGGTTAATATTATTTTATTGTTTTTTATGGCAATTAATTCATTGTTAGCTCAAAATTCTATTTGAAGTGGTCAACTAATTCTGGCCACGGATTTATGTTCGCGCTTAAATAATTGTTCGGATCTGTTAGGTGTTAAAC
>NZ_CANLZC010000278.1 GCF_947495455.1 uncultured Shewanella sp.
TTTTTTTCTTTAAAAAGCCCTTGCGCTAATTTCAAATCTCCCTATAATGCGCACCCACTGACACGGCAAAGCAGCTTACTAAGCGTTATTAAAGCATTGGTCAACAGCAGCGGTGACAAGCGTTTGAAGTAGTTAAAGTGGCTCGATGAGATAAGAAATTAATCATTGAAAAACTTCTTAAAAAAACACTTGACGCAAACGAGGAAACGCGTAAAATACGCCACCTCAGCCAATATGGCGAAACGTTCTTTAGCACTTGTTTAGAGCGTCGTTCTTTAAAAAATAGACAAGCAAATCTGTGTGGGCACTCACAGAGATTAAGTTATTCGAAACTGCCTTACTTCTTTATTGTAAAGAGTG
>NZ_CANLZC010000279.1 GCF_947495455.1 uncultured Shewanella sp.
TAGGTATTATCGCTAAAATCAGCAATATCTTTAACCCACTGCAACATTTCTTGATGCTCTGTATCAACGGATGCCTGAGACCGCCGCTTTTGAAAGCTGTAATAATTATTGTTTTTTACACCCAATACGTGACACATTAATATCACAGGCCAGATCTTCTTATTTTGGGCAATAAACGTGTACTTTACTTCGTTTCTTTGGCAAAGAAGACCGTCGCTTTTTTTAATATTTCACGCTCCATTTCTAAGCGTTTAACTTGTGCTTTTAGTTTTCGGATCTCTTCCTGCTCAGGTGTCAACTTGCCATTACCTCTAAATGCATGACCATCATCATTTTTTGCTTCTTTTATCCAGCGGC
>NZ_CANLZC010000280.1 GCF_947495455.1 uncultured Shewanella sp.
GCCACACTAAGATTTGGACACAGTTAGGCTGAAAACCCAGTCGACTTGCTCAATTTTCACCCATTCGCACTCGCTAACCTTACTAACACTCAAAGCCACACTAAGATTTGGACACAGTTGAGCGGAAAACCCAGTCGACTTGCTCAACTTTCACCCATTCGCACTCGCTAATACTCAGCGCCACACTAAGATTTGGACACAGTTAGGCTGAAAACCCAATCGATTTGCTCAACCTTTACCCATCCGCACTCGCTAACCTTACTAACACTCAAAGCCACACTAAGATTTGGACACAGTTAGGCTGAAAACCCAATCGATTTGCTCAACCTTTACCCATCCGCACTCGCTAA
>NZ_CANLZC010000281.1 GCF_947495455.1 uncultured Shewanella sp.
CATCGGCGCGATTGCGTTTCACTTCTGAGTTCGGAATGGGATCAGGTGGGACCACAATGCTATGGTTTCCAGACAAATTCTTTAATTTTCATGTTAGTGGTGCTGATACCCAGAATCGAACTGGGGACCTCATCCTTACCAAGGATGCGCTCTACCGACTGAGCCATATCAGCAAAATTGTCAATTTTATCTATGAGTCTTATGTGAATATTCACTGCATCTAGATAATTTTTTATCTTACTTTTTCTAAAAAAGTAAGCATCAAAGTGGCGCCTGGAAATGACCTACTCTCACATGGGGAGACCCCACACTACCATCGGCGCGATTGCGTTTCACTTCT
>NZ_CANLZC010000282.1 GCF_947495455.1 uncultured Shewanella sp.
CCCGAGCAGTCAAACGAAGACCACAGCGATATGCTAGAAATAAAAAATGCCAATAAGCTTAACTTACTGGCATTAGCGCTACGGCGCCTTTTTTGTTTGCTCAGCGAAGCTGGCAACCCGTCAGCTTGTTTAGTCATACCAATTCCATTATATAGATGATCAATTCAGAGCTTCTCAGGCTTTTCAATTCAAGGCGCATTCATGCAGTAATGGTGATTCCCTTTCAAATGAATGCAACGCAGAAGTGGAATGTCTGAGAAGTTCACTTTGTGCGGGTTTCAACATACTTTATGCTACGTTAGCTGCTTTCGATATACGACCTCATGGATGAGGGAGGTA
>NZ_CANLZC010000283.1 GCF_947495455.1 uncultured Shewanella sp.
ACTTAATGTTAAGTGTTTTGAGAACTCAATTTTATTTCGCACTAATATTAAAAACCGCGACATCGTCGCCATCTCTTCATATTAATACTATCAGCTTTCCAAATTGTTAAAGAACGATACATAGCAAAAAAGCTATGTGTTTTTTTTGCTATTCCACTTCAAGTGGAATAAACAAGCATATCTGTGTGAACACTCAAATACACGGATGTATTTGTGTCGACTTGGCATGGATGCCATATTGTCGACCCAGCAGGATCAAGTTAGTCGTTAAGGTAAGGAGGTGATCCAGCCCCAGGTTCCCCTAGGGCTACCTTGTTACGACTTCACCCCAGTC
>NZ_CANLZC010000284.1 GCF_947495455.1 uncultured Shewanella sp.
TCTGTCTCGTTTTCGTACTGACAAGATCAGATCACAGAATGACCAAATGGTTCCTTAGATTTAAGCAACAACGCCGTATACCTTAGGTCACCCCAAAACTGATTGGTGCTATCATACGACTCCTCAAGTAGGGTTGAATGGACGAAGTATTCCTTATGCTCGTGGCCGAGTCTTGGGAGGCTGCTCAAGTATTAATGGTATGATTTACATGCGTGGGCAAGCCCAAGATTATGATGACTGGCATTTATACCCGTGAAACTTGAAGATGCAGGATTCAGCTGGAATTAAAAGCCTTTTAGGCAAGGCTTTGAACAGCGTGCCTAGTCATTCTAAG
>NZ_CANLZC010000285.1 GCF_947495455.1 uncultured Shewanella sp.
GATGAGCTTGAAGTCCGGCTGATCAGTCGACAAATTAATGGAAAGGCGTACTCAGTGTTGACATCAATGACCGATCCCATGCGCTATCCAGTGACCGATATCGCGGATTTATATACGCATCGCTGGGAAATAGAATTAGGATACCGAGAACAGAAGCAATACATGCTCGGCAATCGTTTAACCTTGAGAAGTCGGCTTCCAGAGCTAGTAAAACAGGAGTTATGGGGGATCTTGCTGACCTATAACCTGGTCCGTTATCAGATGGTAAAAATGTGCCATCAGCTCAAAGGCGATTATCTCCCTTATCAGTTAAGTTTTAATGGTGCG
>NZ_CANLZC010000286.1 GCF_947495455.1 uncultured Shewanella sp.
AGTCGGTACTTTACACTTCAAAAATCACTCATTCCGCTAATATCGCACATTTTCCCAGATCAACAGCAGGCATGTAGATTAAAAACCGTCAGGTTATGATTTGATAAATGCTGAACGTTGATTTTGGGCTGGAATCTCAGTATGTTACTGATTAATAATGGCTGGCTATGAATTTGCTTGCTAAAGAAACCCCTAACTCATTCAAATTGGCTAACTGCTGGTGGGCGACTTGTCATTTGAAAAAGGTGACGTGGTTTAATTGATACGACTAACCCAGTTAAGACATAATTGATTTAACTGGAGATTGAAATGAAAACACGTAA
>NZ_CANLZC010000287.1 GCF_947495455.1 uncultured Shewanella sp.
CGACAATATGGCATCCATGCCAAGTCGACACAAATACATCCGTGTATTTGAGTGTTCACACAGATATGCTTGTTTATCTCAATCAATCTCTTAATAAAGAGTTGAGTATGGGATAGCAACGAACTGTATAGCCTTGTTGCTATATAGCGTTCTTTAAAAATTTGGAAAGCTGATAGTAATTTATTTAATCTTTTAGATTAAATAAATACAAATAAAATTGAGTTCTCAAGACACTTAACATTAAGTGTCTTGGCTTATGAATTAACATTCACTTGTTGATGATTGAGTAAAATTCTAATTTTGGCGA
>NZ_CANLZC010000288.1 GCF_947495455.1 uncultured Shewanella sp.
ATTACAGAGCCCGTAAAAGGGCGCCCTGAAGATGATCCTGAATGGCCAAAGGAAGTGAAAACAACAGCAGACATCACACTACGAAAACGCATTCGAGACAAATACCGTTAATACATAACCCTTGATGCATTTCTTCAACTCAACTAAGTGGATCAACACCGCTTACCATTTGACTTATCATGCCACCGCCCTCACAATAGTACGGAAATACCGTACATTAAAATGAGACGACAATGAATAGCGTCAGCGTCAATAAATTCAGAGATAATTTAAAAACATATGTTGATCAGACCGTCAATGATCAT
>NZ_CANLZC010000289.1 GCF_947495455.1 uncultured Shewanella sp.
GGGTGACTGATGGGGCTCGAACCCACGACAACCGGAATCACAATCCGGGGCTCTACCAACTGAGCTACAATCACCACAAAAATGGTACGCCCGGCAGGATTCGAACCTGCGACCATCCGCTTAGAAGGCGGATGCTCTATCCAACTGAGCTACGGGCGCTTTGCTGTAAATACTATTTACAATCAAATATTTTAATCATCATTCGCCAATAAATGCAAATAATAAAATGTGGTCGGTGATAGAGGATTCGAACCTCTGACCCTCTGGTCCCAAACCAGATGCGCTACCGGGCTGCGCTAATCACC
>NZ_CANLZC010000290.1 GCF_947495455.1 uncultured Shewanella sp.
ATAAAGTGGTATCCCCAAGGGGATTCGAACCCCTGTTACCGCCGTGAAAGGGCGGTGTCCTAGGCCTCTAGACGATGGGGACCCGGACGTTATCTTTTATCACAATCAATAAGTGAACTCATGATTGCTTTTACATAGAAGCTTAATTTCAGAACTAGCTTTTAAAACCAAATTTTAAGCGCTTAGTCTTAAAACTCAATTTTAAAATAAGCTAAAATAAAGTGGTATCCCCAAGGGGATTCGAACCCCTGTTACCGCCGTGAAAGGGCGGTGTCCTAGGCCTCTAGACGATGGGGACCCGGAC
>NZ_CANLZC010000291.1 GCF_947495455.1 uncultured Shewanella sp.
TAGATAGTTCCATTAATGACCTCCATACAACGTAGAGGTCTTTATACCGTATCTGAAAGATCGTTCAATTGATCGTCTAAATTATTAACTGACCAGTATTATCGCTAGGGCCTGTTGATCTTTGGTGAAGATTTCTGCAGCAGTTTGTGGCTTCTTTATACAAGGCAGAGCTTGTGTGGTGTAGTTATTCTACATAAACAAGCGATAACGCCGTAGAAAGGAGTCACAAACGCTGTCCGTAGGATTCACTAAACGTGTTTTACTCTTTGTTGGGAGCCTCTTTGTTAAAGAAAGAGGGCTT
>NZ_CANLZC010000292.1 GCF_947495455.1 uncultured Shewanella sp.
TTTTGCATAAAGCAAAAACGTAATGGATAGGAAGTAATATGGCTAAATCACCTTATATCCATCTTGATGATGCGGATAAATCGACGAATGAGTAATGTTGGCAGTATTGTTGGCTGTACCGGTATTTTTCCCTTTTTAACGGGTCTGTTTTGCATAAAGCAAAAACGTAATGGATAGGAAGTAATATGGCTAAATCACCTTATATCCATCTTGATGATGCGGATAAATCGACGAATGAGTAATGTTGGCAGTATTGTTGGCTGTACCGGTATTTTTCCCTTTTTAACGGGTCTGTTTTG
>NZ_CANLZC010000293.1 GCF_947495455.1 uncultured Shewanella sp.
ATGTCGCCAGAAAAGCAAAAAGTGGCGTCTGTCATGGCCAGCTACGGGTAAACCCTCCGCGTTCAGAGCCAGCATCAGGCTTTGCTTGATAAGCGCAGCCTCTTCACCCTACTATCACATGAAAGGAAACATGCTGTGCATGTGCTTTTGTCTTTCCCATGTGAGAATGTCATTTCCAAAAAGCAGATAAAACAAAAAGGCCACCCGATTGGGTGGCCTCTATGTTTTATTTGGCGCCTGGAAATGACCTACTCTCACATGGGGAGACCCCACACTACCATCGGCGCTATTGCGTTTCA
>NZ_CANLZC010000294.1 GCF_947495455.1 uncultured Shewanella sp.
GGCCGGATATACGTATGCAGTTTTACCCATAGTTACTCAAAAGTATCACTTGTATTAAGTGAGGTGTCCATATATGTATTCGCAGCGTGTCACAAGTGTGTTTGTGCATAAGCCCGCTGCAAGCGATAGATTACTATGAAGGGGCGATGAATAAACACACTTTATCAATACCCCAAGGGATCCACGACGTTAGCCTCACCGTAGGGTGAGGTTTTACTCTGTAAAACGCTTCGAACGAGATGTATGGACTCCCTTCCCTCGAAGGAGTACGGTCTGAATTTGACCAATTAGCCAAT
>NZ_CANLZC010000295.1 GCF_947495455.1 uncultured Shewanella sp.
CCTAATTTTTGTTTACCGCCACTTGAATGCTCTCGTGGCACAAGCCCTAAATTGGCAGCGAAATGACGACCATTGTGGTACTGCGCACCGTTACCAGCAAAGGAAACAGCGGCTGTTGCGGTTATCTCAGCGACTCCTTTTATGCTCATTAACCGACTGACTTGCTCGTTTGATGTAGCCTGAATTTTTATGTTGCCCTCTAAGTTTTTAATTGCCGTATCAAGCTGTTGCCACTCTTCGAGAAGCGCTTGAAAGTATTGTCTCGCTAATGCTGTTAAACCGCTGTTAGGAT
>NZ_CANLZC010000296.1 GCF_947495455.1 uncultured Shewanella sp.
AGTTTTATTTCGTTGCCTGTCGAACAGGCATACCTAGCCCAATAACTTTGTTCATCGCCTTGACGCCAGCCAACGCTTCTCCGACCTGTGCATTGTAATCACGTAAGCTTAACTTGCTACTGATGAGTTGTTTATAACGATACATCGCCGTTTCCGATAATGAGCGTTGATGGTAATCATTGTCAACTTTCCATTGCTTTAATGTTCCAGACTTCAATGCGTCAACCGCTTTATTTCTCGGATGACCCTTTTCCCAATATCCTGCGTTTGAACGCGGTGGAAT
>NZ_CANLZC010000297.1 GCF_947495455.1 uncultured Shewanella sp.
TTGACCATCTGAAACTGCTTATAGTTTTGCTGGGTAGCTGAGTCGGTATGCCCTAGCTTTTGTTTGAAAAATAAATCGTCGGCCATAGGCAGGCGGCCTGCCTTCTTTTCTGAGGCTGAATATTCGGCGTAAGTGATACGCGCATAGATGGCGCGGCCATCTTTTAGCACCCACTCTTTACCGTCCATTCTGTTTTTTACAAACTCGTTCAATTGTTGCTGAATGCTTGAGTTTATGCCTTTGTGGCGCTTATCGTAGTTGATTTCATCTTTGTACTTTCC
>NZ_CANLZC010000298.1 GCF_947495455.1 uncultured Shewanella sp.
CCACCATATACGCTTAGTCACTTAACCATACAACCCAAATGAGTCTTCGCTTGTTACTCAAGCGCTAACTTTTGTTGTTTTATCAGGGTAGATAAAACAGTTGTATCGCAACTAATGGTTTCTACTTTCGCCAAAATTAGAATTTTTACTTATTACTTGGTATGAATACCTCATAATAAGCCAAGACACTTAATGTTAAGTGTTTTGAGAACTCAATTTTTTATTTCGCACTAATATTAAAAACCGCGACATCGTCGCCATCTCTTCATATT
>NZ_CANLZC010000299.1 GCF_947495455.1 uncultured Shewanella sp.
CAGGTGATGACCTACCTGTTATTCAAGGCTCAGCGCTTAAAGCCCTTGAAGGTGAGCCAGAGTGGGAAGCAAAAATCATTGAGCTTGCAGAAGCCCTAGATACTTATATTCCAGAGCCAGAGCGTGCGATTGACGGTGCATTCATTCTTCCCATCGAAGATGTATTCTCAATTTCAGGTCGTGGTACTGTTGTTACTGGTCGTGTAGAGCGCGGTATCATCAAGGTTGGTGAAGAAGTTGAAATCGTGGGTATCAAAGACACCACTAA
>NZ_CANLZC010000300.1 GCF_947495455.1 uncultured Shewanella sp.
TAGGCGAATTGTTGAAAGCATAGTGATTCTACGATAAGACAAATCAACAACGCATAAATCACTTTTAAACCAGCCTTCTAGGAGAGTCAGTTAAGCGACACTTCTTTGTTGCATTATCTCGAAAGGTGCCTACATTCCATCAATAATGCGCCTCAAATTGTCGCTCAACTGAGGGCTCTGAGGAGCCTTGTTGATCAAATAGCTGCTTGAGATACAGCTATAGCAAGGTTTTCCTAGTTTTATTTCGTTGCCTGTCGAAC
>NZ_CANLZC010000301.1 GCF_947495455.1 uncultured Shewanella sp.
ACAGAAGGTATCGATGCATTGAGAAGTGATATGTCTAATCAAAATGCGAGTAAGATGACTCATGCACAAAAGCAAAAGTTGTTTACCTATATCGATACTGCCAGCCGCTCAGAAGAAGGCGGGCGACTCATAGGTAAGGATATTCAGCGTTATATCCAATCTGAGTTTGGTATTCAGTATCATTTAGATCATGTCTACAAGATCCTGAAAAACATTGGACTGAGTTGGATCACGAGTCGTTCCCAACATCCTAAACAATC
>NZ_CANLZC010000302.1 GCF_947495455.1 uncultured Shewanella sp.
ACAAGGACGTTAAGTGTTAAAGCCGTGCAGGGAAGCAGTATTGCAAGAGGCAGTAGGAAATGCCGATTAAGGATATTAGCTTGTCAAAGGATGGACAATGGCATAGGGATATGACGGACAAGGCAAGGATTGCCAGTTATTAAACACAAGGACGTTAAGTGTTAAAGCCGTGCAGGGAAGCAGTATTGCAAGAGGCAGTAGGAAATGCCGATTAAGGATATTGGTTTTTCAAAGGATGGACAATGGCATAGGGA
>NZ_CANLZC010000303.1 GCF_947495455.1 uncultured Shewanella sp.
GATTAAGTTATTCGAAACTGCCTTACTTCTTTATTGTAAAGAGTGAAGCAGTCAAAAAATTACTTAATGACCTCTTTCTTTTAAGAGTGAGTGTTCATGCGCTGAGATTTTCACTTTCTTAAAAGAAAGTAAAATCAAAGAAAGCAGAATTCATTGAGTCGTTCGACGTAGTCGAACAACAAAACTTTAATTGAAGAGTTTGATCATGGCTCAGATTGAACGCTGGCGGCAGGCCTAACACATGCAAGTCGAG
>NZ_CANLZC010000304.1 GCF_947495455.1 uncultured Shewanella sp.
TCGTTCTTTAAAAATTAGACAAGCAAATCTGTGTGGGCACTCACAGAGATTAAGTTATTCGAAATATAACTTAATGATGAGTGTTCATAGCAATATGAAAAAGTTTGATTTCACTTTTCAAAGTGGAAACAAATCACAGAATTCATTGAGTCGTTCGACGTAGTCGAGCAACAAAACTTTAATTGAAGAGTTTGATCATGGCTCAGATTGAACGCTGGCGGCAGGCCTAACACATGCAAGTCGAG
>NZ_CANLZC010000305.1 GCF_947495455.1 uncultured Shewanella sp.
TACAACGTAGAGGTCTTTATACCGTATCTGAAAGATCGTTCAATTGATCGTCCAAATTATTAACTGATCAGTATTAATACTAGGGCCTGTTGTTCTTTGGTGATGATTTCTGCAGCAGTTTGTGGATTCTTTATACAAGGCAGAGCTTATGTGGTGTAGTTATTCTACATAAACAAGCGATAACGCCGTAGAAAGGAGCCACAAACGCTGTCCGTAGGATTCACTAAACGTGTTTTAC
>NZ_CANLZC010000306.1 GCF_947495455.1 uncultured Shewanella sp.
ACCGCTCGACTTGCATGTGTTAGGCCTGCCGCCAGCGTTCAATCTGAGCCATGATCAAACTCTTCAATTAAAGTTTTTTTGGTCATAAGACCTGCTCAATGAATTCTGCTTTCTTTGATTTCACTTTTTTAAGAAAGTGAAAATCTCAGCGCATGAACACTCATTAAGTTATATTTCGAATAACTTAATCTCTGTGAGTGCCCACACAGATTTGCTTGTCTAATTTTTAAAGAACGA
>NZ_CANLZC010000307.1 GCF_947495455.1 uncultured Shewanella sp.
CTTCCTACAGAGATAGGAAACAGCAGCGGTGACAAGCGTTTCAAGTAGTTAGTAAGAGTAAAAGTGATTTAAAGTTAACCTTTGAAAAACTTCTTAAAAAAATACTTGACGCACACGAGGAAAGGCGTAGAATACGCCACCTCAGCCAATATGGCTAAACGTTCTTTAGCACTTATTTAGAGCGTCGTTCTTTAAAAATTAGACAAGCAAATCTGTGTGGGCACTCACAGAGA
>NZ_CANLZC010000308.1 GCF_947495455.1 uncultured Shewanella sp.
ACCAAGATGAAGCCGCAATAGGCACATTACTTGATGGGATTATTTATGATATTTTGCCTGCAATTGCATCCCATGCCGACGTCAAAGGTGATACTTATTGGACAAGTGCATTAAAAGATATCTATAACGACATTCGATTAAACGTCGCCGTCCTGTCAAACCAATTGCGAACACATGGAAAAATGGCAACCACGTATCTTGCAAGAGCCAAAGCGTACTTATTGGATGTTGA
>NZ_CANLZC010000309.1 GCF_947495455.1 uncultured Shewanella sp.
ATTTGATGCAGCTGGTATTACTATAGGGCGAAAGGACATATTAGACACGCTTTTTCCTATACCGAAGAAATTAGCACTACCCAAACAAGCACCAGGACCAGCACCACTACCAAAAGACGTACCCAAAATCGTACCTGATTTTTATTACATTCGGCTTAAATGCTGTCCCTATGAGCGAGGTGAGGCAGCTGACAATTTTAATTACAGTGAACGTTCTGGAGCATGGGAAG
>NZ_CANLZC010000310.1 GCF_947495455.1 uncultured Shewanella sp.
GGCGCGATGGCAGAATGGCTATGCTGCGGATTGCAAATCCGTCGATCTCGGTTCGACTCCGGGTCGCGCCTCCAAATTAAGAATAATTGAGTCAGCGATTTTACTATCAATGGCAGTATTAACTACTGATAATACGTATCAATTCATTAAAACAGTTTTGCCCGAGTGGTGGAATCGGTAGACACAAGGGATTTAAAATCCCTCGCTTAATAGGCGTGCCAGTTCAAGTC
>NZ_CANLZC010000311.1 GCF_947495455.1 uncultured Shewanella sp.
GAATTTGTGCGTTCAATAACCAACAAAAGGTGTCCAATATGAAAGTTACACTAATCGGCATTGATTTGGCAAAAAATGTTTTTCAAGTTTGTGGCATTAACCAAGCTGGAAAGTCTATTTTTAACCGAGCATTAAGACGTTCACAGCTCATGGCTTTTTTGCTTAAATATCCAGATAGCATTATTGCCATGGAAGCCTGTAGTGGCTCAAATTATTGGGGGCG
>NZ_CANLZC010000312.1 GCF_947495455.1 uncultured Shewanella sp.
CGGCTTCCATGTCCATTTCAAGGTTGAGCATCTCCACTGGGTAACCAGTTTTGTCACTCACGACACTCAGCATGCAAGTTTGAATGTCAGCCGTTTGCTCTACAATTTCACTGCTCTGGCGTGTAGCCTGAATACTAGTGCTAGTGCTAGTGCTAGTGCTAGTGTTAGTGTTAGGGCTTTGGCTATTTAAGTAAGTAACAATTTCACCTAGCGTGCGGCATTC
>NZ_CANLZC010000313.1 GCF_947495455.1 uncultured Shewanella sp.
AGCGGACGGGACTCGAACCCGCGACCCCCGGCGTGACAGGCCGGTATTCTAACCAACTGAACTACCGCTCCTTTAGCTTTTAGCATCAGCTTAAAACTAAATTTTTATCTTACTTTTTTAAAAAGTAAGCATCAAAGTGGCGTCTGGAAATGACCTACTCTCACATGGGGAGACCCCACACTACCATCGGCGCGATTGCGTTTCACTTCTGAGTTCGGAA
>NZ_CANLZC010000314.1 GCF_947495455.1 uncultured Shewanella sp.
AGAGATAGGACTCGGATTTTGACGCATTTAAACGATCAGTCAACCGATCAATAAATCGTTAAATGATCGGCATTACTCTTTAGCCCCTTTTTTATAACGATGTTGTTTAATTTGACAGCTTACTAACCCTAATTTTTTCATAATCTTACTGGCTCTATATCGGCTTAGCTCTGTCCCATTCGCTCTCACAATATCAGCAATGGTTCTTGCTCCCGCTGA
>NZ_CANLZC010000315.1 GCF_947495455.1 uncultured Shewanella sp.
GTCAACGCTTGGGTTAAAAGCTATCTCACAGAAGGTATCGATGCATTGAGAAGTGATATGTCTAATCAAAATGCGAGCAAGATGACTCATGAACAAAAGCAAAAATTGTTTACCTATATCGATACCCATAGTCGCTCAGAAAAAGGCGGGCGACTCATAGGCAAGGATATTCAAGGTTATATCCAATCTGAGTTTGGTATTCAATATCATTTAGATCAT
>NZ_CANLZC010000316.1 GCF_947495455.1 uncultured Shewanella sp.
TTTGCAAACGCTAATGCCGCGCCTAAACGTTTATTATTGACGATATCTCCTTGCTGAACATGCCTTAAGGTATCAAACACACTATATGTTAAGTCTTCACCACAATGACGTATGGCTATCGTGCCATCAGGATAGTCATAAATCATGACCCGTTTGTTGACTAACCGCTTGGTTTTCTCTGTTGGGTCAAGTAGGTAAATGACTTTATCGTATTGTA
>NZ_CANLZC010000317.1 GCF_947495455.1 uncultured Shewanella sp.
CCCCGAGCAGTCAAACGAAGACCACAGCGATATGCTAGAAATAAAAAATGCCAATAAGCTTAACTTACTGGCATTAGTCCTTCATGGGCGTTTTTTTATTTTGATTAACCTACAGTGAGGGAGGAGGCTAACGCATCAGATTAAATAACCTGAACTCGGGATAAGCAGCGCCGCTTAATAGCACTATTTTTGCCCCTATCTGTGTTGTGCTTTCTAC
>NZ_CANLZC010000318.1 GCF_947495455.1 uncultured Shewanella sp.
GAGCCCTTAAAAGTCACTCGACGTGCAGGTGAAGATTTTGTGGTGATCAGTGCCGATGATTGGGCGCGAGATCAAGAGACCTTACATGTGCTGCAAAACAGCAGCCTTATGCAACAAATCTCCGAATCCATGAACACATACAAAGATGGAAAAGGCCATACACCAACACAAGAGCAAATGAATGAGATCACTGGTATTTGAGGGTAAAACGTGGCT
>NZ_CANLZC010000319.1 GCF_947495455.1 uncultured Shewanella sp.
CATCGTCTAGAGGCCTAGGACACCGCCCTTTCACGGCGGTAACAGGGGTTCGAATCCCCTTGGGGATACCATTTTATTTTTAACTCATTATTAAAAGATAAATTTTTTAATTGAGTCAATATGTAAAAGCAGTCATTAATTCGTTTATTGATTGTGATAAAAGATAACGTCCGGGTCCCCATCGTCTAGAGGCCTAGGACACCGCCCTTTCACGGC
>NZ_CANLZC010000320.1 GCF_947495455.1 uncultured Shewanella sp.
TTAACCCAAATGACCGCTGCGTCAATGTTAGGGCTGACTCGTCGGCATATCCAAAGATTAGTGAATCAATTTCGTCAGAATGGTGAAGTGGGTTTAGTGTCTAAACGTCGTGGGCAGCCCAGTAATCGGCGATTTTCATCTGAATTCAGAAATCAAGTTCTGACACTGGTTAAGCAAAAATATGCTGATTTTAAACCCACCTTTGCCTGTGAAAA
>NZ_CANLZC010000321.1 GCF_947495455.1 uncultured Shewanella sp.
GTGCCTCTTGGCATACGAATGAAACAACAGACTCATTCCATAACTTATCAATATTGAAACTCCCGCCTTATTCTCCAGAGTTAAACCCTATCGAACAAGTATGGCAATGGCTAAGGCAGCACTGTTTAGCTAATAGGTGCTTCAGAAATTATGATGATATTGTTGATAATGTTTGTCGTGCATGGAACACATTTATTGAGTGTACTAAAAGGGT
>NZ_CANLZC010000322.1 GCF_947495455.1 uncultured Shewanella sp.
CTGCTGCAGCGTTTTATCTTGCGGGTAAGGCGTGTCAGTTTGATTCCATTCATGCAGCAAGGTGTGGCGTTCATCATCGGATAATAATGAGACCTCACCTAATCTTTTCTCAGACACGAGTATGGCCAATAACGCCCTTTGATACTTATTCGCAAAGTCCACTATTCGATTTTCTTCAAACAAGCTCAACGCGTAATTCCACTGAAGAGATAA
>NZ_CANLZC010000323.1 GCF_947495455.1 uncultured Shewanella sp.
TTGTGTCACCTATATTGATATGAAACTGATTATACAGTCTCTAAGTAGGTGGCCAAATTCACTATACCTCTTCAAACAGCTTAATTGTGTTCTGCTTATTCTTTAGTTTCATGTTTGGCTTAATGCAGAAACTTTTGTCGATATCAAGGCGGAATTTCGTATCTAATAGCTGGCTATTAGTAGAAAAAACAACACAGATAGGGGCAAAA
>NZ_CANLZC010000324.1 GCF_947495455.1 uncultured Shewanella sp.
GTTCGCCCAGCGGGTCAATTACATGGACGTAATTGATGAAAATAATGTACCTAAATATGTTAATTTGAAAAGCTGCTCTCGACGCTCAGGTCAAAAGATAATAAATTGAGTAAAACTTACATTAAGTGTTTTTCTAATTTTGCTAAGTTACCATTACTTTCGTAAAACCCATTAGGGTTGTATGGTTAAGCCTCACGAGTCATTAGT
>NZ_CANLZC010000325.1 GCF_947495455.1 uncultured Shewanella sp.
GAATTGGTAGACACGCCAGATTTAGGTTCTGGTGCCGCAAGGTGTGAGAGTTCAAGTCTCTCCTCCCGTACCATTTATTTTAAAGTTAATGTGTATTATCTTAATAGTATCACGTTAATTAAAACGCTTTATTGGGATATCGCCAAGCGGTAAGGCACCGGGTTTTGATCTCGGCATTCCCAGGTTCGAATCCTGGTATCCCAGCCA
>NZ_CANLZC010000326.1 GCF_947495455.1 uncultured Shewanella sp.
AATATGAAGAGATGGCGACGATGTCGCGGTTTTTAATATTAGTGCGAAATAAAAAATTGAGTTCTCAAAACACTTAAACATTAAGTGTCTTGGCTTGTTATTTGGTATTGATATCAAGTGATAAGTAAAAATTCTAATTTTGGCGAAAGTAGAAACCATTAGTTGCGATACAACTGTTTTATCTACCCTGATAAGGCAACAAAA
>NZ_CANLZC010000327.1 GCF_947495455.1 uncultured Shewanella sp.
TGTGGCTCCTTTCTACGGCGTTATCGCTTGTTTATGTAGAATAACTACACCACACAAACTCTGCCTTGTATAAAGAAACCACAAACTGCTGCAGAAATCACCACCAAAGATCAACAGGCCCTAGAGGTAATACTGGTCAGTTAAGAGCTAATATAATTTTAGGGAGTAAGTTCTTGGCCTATGTTTGACCTCCCTTCGATTGGT
>NZ_CANLZC010000328.1 GCF_947495455.1 uncultured Shewanella sp.
ATGAGCGTCAACATCAACCCAAAGGTGTTACTTTTGCATTGAAAGATTATCTGGAACTCGTTGATGAAACAGGCAGAATAATTCGTAATGATAAACGGGGAGCGATATCTGCGAATGCCGAGCTGATATTGAATAGAGTTAATATACCCGCTGAGAATTGGCTAAAAATTATCACAGAGTTTGGTGCATTGTTTCATGGCC
>NZ_CANLZC010000329.1 GCF_947495455.1 uncultured Shewanella sp.
GATTATTTGCTCCCAGCATACCAAAATGTGACATCTCTAAATTGGGGAAATGTGACATTACTATATTGGATCTACATATATTATACCAATTCCATTATATAAGTGATCTTTCAGCGGGAATTAAACATGCTGTAGGCAAGGTCGTTAATTGCTCCTGCATTAACAGACAGTCCCACCATCCATGGTGGTCGCAGATGATT